>NZ_JBDOQR010000061.1:0-28501 GCF_039839315.1 Phaeobacter sp. CAU 1743
TCTTCGCAAAGATCAAGGAATTCAGAGCCATAGCGACCCGCTACGAAAAGACAACGTCCAGCTACGCCGCCAATTGGCATCTCGCGGCTGCCATCATCGCCTCACGATGAATGTCCACAGACCCTAAGGCTTACGAAATTTCTTCAATTGGGTGGTTTTCAACGCTTCTTCGCCGTGATCGGCAACCGCAGCAACCCAGCTGCGGAATTCTTCTTCACTGAGACCATAAAGACGCAGTGCTTCCCCTTGTGGCAGCAATCCATAAAGAACGCCCCTCACCACCGAGGCCTTGCGCGAGGCAACCCAGCGTTTTGTCGTTTTGGGCGGAAGGTCTGCACGGGTCATAACGGAGCCGTCCGGCAAGGTCACAGCCCGTGGTCCATCTACTTTTTTCAAGAACATTGCTTTATCCTTGTGAGGATCTGCGTAATTAGCTTCGTGAGCAGGTTTCCCCCATTGTCCTTAATGGCGCGTGAACCACACACTTGAGAGTCGTTAGGATTTTCCTATATTCTGCAACGCCTTTCACTTGAACGAAGGAGTCGCCCTATGGCGCTGGATACCGATGGCCCGCTGAATTCGCTTGGCTTTGCCAAACCGCCCTCGGAAACGCGGGTGGTTGTTGCCATGTCCGGCGGCGTCGACAGCTCTGTTGTTGCTGCATATTTGGCCGATCAGGGCTATGATGTGGTGGGCGTCACGCTGCAGCTTTACGACCACGGCGCGGCTCTGGCCAAGAAGGGCGCCTGCTGCGCTGGGATTGACATCCACGATGCGCGGCGAGTCGCCGAAGAGCGCGGATTCCCGCACTATGTACTCGACTATGAGAACATTTTTAAAGATGCGGTTATCGATGAGTTTGCCGACAGCTATCTGGCCGGGGCGACGCCAGTGCCCTGCATCCGCTGCAATGAACGGGTCAAATTCAAGGATCTTCTGGAGACCGCAAAGGATCTCGAGGCCGATTGCATGGCGACGGGTCACTATATCCAGCGCAAGATGGGCCCCAACGGCCCCGAGCTGCATTCGGCCGAGGATGCTAACCGGGACCAGAGCTATTTCCTTTTTTCAACAACGCCGGAACAACTGGACTATCTGCGCTTTCCGCTAGGGCATCTGCCCTCCAAGGATGCCACCCGCGAGATGGCCTCCCGCTATGGGCTGGCGGTGGCCGACAAGCCCGACAGTCAGGACATCTGTTTCGTACCCGATGGAAACTATGCCAGCGTGATCGAGAAACTGCGCCCCGGGGCGGCTGATCCCGGAGAGATCGTTCATGCGGATGGGCGCGTTCTGGGCCAGCACACCGGGGTGATTCACTACACCATCGGCCAGCGCCGCGGCCTTGGGATCGGTGGCCTCAGCGAGCCGCTCTATGTGGTGCGGCTTGATGTGGACAAGAAACAGGTGGTCGTCGGCCCCAAGGACATGCTGGCGACCCGAATCGTACCTGTGCGGGAAATCAACTGGCTGGGCGACGAACCCTTTACCAGTCGGAAGGAATGGCATGTCGCGGTAAAGGTCCGCTCGACCCGCCCCCCGCGTGAGGCGATTATCCGTCCATTGTCCGAAACCACGGCCGAGGTTGAGCTGTTGACGCCCGAAGAAGGCGTATCGCCCGGACAGGCCTGCGTTTTCTACGACACCGAAAGTAGCCGCATCTTTGGCGGCGGCTGGATCTGGCGCGGCTACTAAAGGCGCGCCAGAACCGCGCGGGCGGCGCGCAGGCCCGGAGCCTCCCCGCCCTCGCCCAGACGCTCCATGGTGAGCCCCATGGCTTCCTGCTGCGCCTCAGGGTTGGCACGGACATCTGCCAGCGCCCCGGCGATCCGCGACGGGGTGCAATCTGGCCCAAGGCATTCCGGCACGACGCGGGTCTCGCTCACCAGATTGACGAGTGTGACCGTATCGATCAGGGCCATGCGCTTCATGATCTGCCAGGTCAGCCATTGGAAGCGATAGGCGATCACCATGGGCGTGCGTGCGGCGGCTAGCTCCAGCGACACGGTGCCCGAAGCCGCCAGCGCCAGATCCGCCGCGGCAAAGGCCGCTCGTTTGCGCGCCTCGGCAACAGCCGGGTCAAGACCGGTCGGGTCGAGCAACACAGTGCCCTGTGGCCAATCTTTGGCGTGCTGGCGCACCAATTCAGCCACCGGACCGGCGGTCGGCACCACGATTCGGTATTCGGGATAGGCCGCCGCGAAATCCCCCAGCGACGCGCCAAAGACGGGCGCCAAGCGCCCCACCTCTGACCGTCGTGATCCCGGCAGGGCCAATAGGATCGGCGCATCGCCAAGGTCACAGGTCTGGCGCAACGCGGCGATCTCTTCTGCTGTCGCCTTTGGCTCTGCTACTACGGGATGGCCGACAAAATCGCAGTCCATCCCGGCGGCTTCCATATAAGGCGGCTCGAACGGCAGCAGCGCCAGCACGTGATCGATGCAGGTGGCCATCTTCTGCGCCCGGCCCGGCCGCCAGGCCCAGACGGACGGCGCCACGTAATGCACGGTACGGATGTCGGTGCCCTGTTTCACCAGCCGCGCCACGCGCAGCGAAAAATCCGGGCTGTCGATGGTGATCAGCACATCAGGCTGCATGGCCATCACCGCATCGGCGGTTTCACGGATACGGCGTTTCAGATGGCGGTATTTCGGCAGAACCTCGGCCAGGCCCATGACGGACAGCTCGTCCATCGGAAACCGGGACTGCAGCCCCTGCTCAGCCATCAGGGTACCGCCAACCCCTTCAAATGAAACATCGGGGGCTAGCGTTTTCAGCCCTTCCATCAGGGCCGCACCCAGCCGATCCCCCGAAGGCTCCCCGGCCAGGATAAAGACCCGGAGGCTCATGCCGCGTCGCGCAGCCACAGGAACAGGCCCAGACGGTCACAGGTGGCAATCACCGCCTCCTGCTCCAGCACGATCACGCCTCCGGCCTCCAGCACGATACCGGACAGACCGGCTGCTGCGGCCTTTTCCACCGTCGCAGGGCCAATGGTAGGCAGATCGGCGCGCCGGTCCTGTCCTGTCTTCGGCGCCTTGACCATCACTCCGCCCTGCCCGTCCGGACGGCGGATCAAGGTCTCCAGCATCCAGTCGGTGCCAAAGACCGTTTCCACCGCAACCGCTTGCCGCGCCCGCACCGCGCAGGACTGGCCAATGTCCGCCGCGCTCATCGCTGCGACAATCTCCGCCCCACGAGCCGCGTCCGCCTTGTCCAGTTCACCGGGCTGGATCCGGGTCGGAATGCCGGGCTGCATTAAAAGATCCGGTGCCACGTCATGCGCCGCGCGCACCGCAAAGCCTGCCGTTTCAAAAAGCTCCATGATCGCCCGCAGCGCACCGTCGTCCCCTGCGCCGAGGGCGGCCTGAAGCACAGGCACCATCGGCAGTGTTTCGGCATCGATAGCCGCAGGATCGATCATCGGGCGCGACACTGCGCCCGCCAAACAGATCTCCTGCACACCGGCTTCTTTCAACCGCCTGAGGAAACTTCCCAGCTGTTCCAGCCGAAAGGTGATTTCCGGATCAACCGCATCCGGCTCGGACCCCGCCATGGCGCAGACCAGCGGTCGTTCGGACAGGCGATTGCAGATTTCAAGCGGCAGCGCACCGCGCCCCGCGATCAGAGCGATCATGCGATCATCCCCCTGGTGTCAAAAACGACCGGTCGCTTGCACCGGTGATAAAGGCGATGATTTCTTGCACATAAGCGCTGTCGGTTTCCTCACCAAGGCGCCGGGCGCGTTCCTGAAAGGTGCCCTCCCCCTGTGCCAGCATCTGGAAGGCGGCGCGCAGGGCAGTGATATCTGCCCGCGACACACCGCGGCGTTTCAGGCCGACAAGGTTCAGCCCGTCCAGCTCTCCGCGCGGGGCCTGTACCAGTCCGTAGGGGATCACATCATTTGTGACCATGGTCACCGCGCCGATGATAGCGCCGCGCCCAATACGCACCCATTGGTGGATACCCGAAAGACCACCGATGATTACATCATCCTCGATCACGCAATGACCTGCGACGGCGGCAGAATTGACCACGATCACCCGATCCCCGATCTGCGCGTCATGGGCAATGTGGCAACCGGCCATGAACAAGCCGTCATCGCCGATCCGGGTCACCCCGCCGCCACCTTCGGTACCGGCATTGATGGTCACATGTTCACGGATCCGGTTGCGCGCACCGATCACGGTCCGGCTTTTCTCTCCCTTGAACTTCAGATCCTGCGGAATCTCACCGATCACTGCGAAGGAGAACACCGTCGTCTCTGCGCCGATCTCGGTTTCGCCGGTGACCACCACATGGGATTTCAGAACCACCCTTTCGCCAAGGGTGACGTCAGCGCCGACCATGCAGAACGGGCCGATTTCGCAGCCCTCACCAATGGTGGCGCCCGGTTCGATCACCGCCGACGGATGGATCTGGCTCATCGCGATCAATCCTTCTGAATGTCGACCATGGCCGAGAATTCAGCCTCGGCAGCGGTTTCGCCATCGACCGAGGCAACGCCCTTGAACTTGAAGATCTTGCCACCTTTCTTCCCGCGCAGGGTTTCGACATGCATGTCCAGGACGTCGCCCGGGATCACCTTGCGGCGGAATTTGCACTTGTCGATATTCATGAAGTAGATCAGCAGGTCGGTATCGACCATATCCATGCCCACACCCAGCATGACGCCAGCGGTTTGCGCCATCGCCTCGACGATGGTCACGCCCGGCATGATCGGCGTGCCGGGGAAGTGGCCCTGAAAATGCGGTTCGTTCATGGTGACGTTCTTGATCCCATGCGCCGAAGTGTATCCGTCGATTTCGATCACTTTGTCGACCAGCAGGAACGGGTAACGATGCGGCAGAATGCGCTGGATCAGGTGAATATCGGCACTTTTCAGATCGGCGGTCATGGCGGGTATCCCGTTTTTTTATATGTCCTGCGTCACTACCAAGCGGGAACGGTCTGGGCAAGCGCACCGCGCCGATGTCAGGCACCGGTCAGACCTGTTTCACTGGTCAGGCGACTGGCTTTCCAAGTCTGCCCCGTCTCCCAGAACGGCATCGATGCGCGTGATCGCAAGATCCGTCACATCCGCGGCCTCAGAGCTGAGGAAAACCGAAGAGTTATCCAGAATGGCACCGGCGCCGCTATCGCGCATGATCCCCTGCAGGATCGGCAGGGAGGCCACAAAGAACTCGCGGCGGGCCGTTTCGCCCATCTGAGTGATCTCGCGCAGTTTCTGATCCTGCGTGCGCCGGGTCTCCTGCACCTTTTTGTCAAAGGCATCCGCAAGCGTGCGAAACGCCTCGGGATCCATAGAGGGCCGCCGCTGCGTCAGGTCCTGCTCTTCGGCGCGCAGCTCTGCTTCGATACGGCGGTTCTCGGCGGTGAGTACGGCGCCTTCGGCTTCCAGCTCACGCGTGACACGCTGGCCAAAGGCGCTTTCAGAGAAGAGACGGTCAGGCTGGATCGTCAGAATGCCACTTTGCGGCGCGCCAATCTGCATTTCCTGGCCGAGAGACAGATTGAAAGGCGCGGGTGTTCCAATAGCCGTTGACTGGGCGGAAGCTGTTCCAGCGGTCAAAGGCAGGCACAGCGCCAGGCCCATAACAAGTCCCTGGCGCGCCAGATAAAGGGGCGCCGACCAGCCGGTCGGCGCCCTCATTTTTATACGCGTCGGCCTTGCCTGCATCACCGGGTCAGAACCGGGCCTGCAAGGTCAGATCGAAACTTTGTTCCTTGTCAAAGTCTTCTTTCTTGACCGCATTGGAAAAGTTGAACCGCAACGGGCCAAAGGCCGTGGTCCAGAGGACCGAAAAGCCAATAACGTGACGGAAGGATCCGTTACGGCCGACGACGAAACCACCGCTGGCCGGTGTGTCCACGTCCTGCAGGCCCCAAAGGTTGCCGACATCGTAGAAAATACCACCGCGCAGTCCCAGCTCCTCTGGCAGGCCCAGCGGGAATTCGGCGTCGAAACGCGCCACGGCATAAACGTTACCGCCAAGGAAATCATCGTAATTGCCACCGTCGGCGCGCGGCGCGCGGTCTCTTGGCCCGATCCCGCCCGGTTCAAACCCGCGCATCACACTGGGGGTTAGAACAAAACGGTCGATCGAGCGGCTGTAATCGTCCCCCATCCAATGCAGCGATCCAGTTTCCAGGGTCGCCCGTAGTGTGACTTCCTCATTGAGGATCTTGCGCTGCGCGACCAGCTTGGCCGTGGTTCTGAGGTATTCGCTATCCCCACCAAGCCCGGCATAGTCGGCTCCCACTTGCATGGTGAAGCCAATATTCGGGTCGAGCCCGGTCAGACGGCTATCATAAGAATAGGTGAACCCAACCGAGCTGGATGTCCTGCTGCCCTGATTGATTTCGCTGGTCACCACAGGACCGGCTACAGGGTAGGTCCCGCCAGAAAAGGAAGCATCAGCACGGCGGATCATCTCGCTGTCGGCCCAAGTGTAGCGCACTTGCAACGACGTATCTTCGGTTACATTGAAGGTCAGCGCCGGACGGACGAACGCGCGAGAAGTATTATACTCCGCATAACTGGAATCCGTTTCGGACACACCAAGGTCCAAATCGAATTTCAGATCGCGTCCCAGCAGATGCGGCTCGGTAAAGCCCAGAACGTACTCTTCCGATTCCTGAGCAGTCGCGATCGAGAAAGACAGGCGTTGACCGCGGCCCAAGAAGTTGTTTTCGGTCAGACCAACGTTAACCCCAAAGCCGTCGTTGACAGAGTATGCGCCGCCAAGGCTCAACGAACCGGACGGTTGCTCTTCGACGTTCACGTCTACGATCACCTGGCTTTCGGAGCTGCCTTCCCGGACGTCCACGTCTGATTTGGCAAAGAAGCCAAGCGCACGAATCCGTTCTGCGGCATCCCGGATTTCACGCGGATTGAAGGGGTCGCCTTCGACCGAGCGGAACTTCTGGCGGATCACCCGGTCCAGCGTTGTCGTGTTGCCTTCGATATCGATGCGTTCGACGAAGACACGCGGCCCGCGCACCATCGCGAATTCAACATCCAGCGTCAGATCGCGGTCGTTGCGGGTCACCCGCGGCTCAACCCGCAGGAAATCAATCCCCTGACGCGTTGCCAGCGTTTCCAGCATCTCGATGGAACGTTCAACAATCAGCGGCGAATAGGTCACGCCCGGTTTGACTTTCAACGCAGAGCGGTAGAGGTCAGCATCGGCCTCAGCGATTTCGCTGGTCACCGAGATATTGCCGAACTCGAACTGCTGACCTTCGGTGACATCGACGACCAGATAGACAGCGTCACGCTCCCGAGTCACTTCGGCGTTGGTGCTGTTGACCCGGAAATCCACATAGCCGCGCGACAGGTAGAAATCGCGCAACACCTGCCGGTCAAACTGCAGGCGGTCCTCGATCAGCGTGTCCTTGTTGATGAAGGTCCGCAAGAGACCAGCCTGCTTGGTTTCCAGAACCCGGCGCAGACGCCGATCCGAATAGACCTTGTTGCCGACAAACGAAACGCGCTCGACTTCGATGGTGTCGCCTTCGGCAATCTCGAACACCAGATCGACACGATTGTCGCTACGGCGGATGATGCGCGGCGTCACCCGCGAGGCCAAACGTCCCTGCGCCCCATAGGCGGCAGCAATGGTCTCGGCGTCCCGTTCCGCCTGCGCGGCGCGGAACACGCGGCGTGGCGCGGATTCGATCAGCTCGGCCAGCTTGTCATCCTTGATCCGCCGGTTACCTTCGAAATTGATCTGGTTGATCGTCGGGAACTCTGTGACCTTGATGATCAGAGAGTTGCCGCTTGGCACCAGTTCAACCGTTTCAAAAACACCGCTGTCAAGAATACGCTGATACGCGTCATTCAACTGGCCAGCGCGGACTGGTTTTCCCCGTTCCAGCGCCGCATAGGACACGATCGTATCCGATTGGATGCGCTGATTGCCCTCCACCCGGACCGAATTGAACTGGTAGCTTTGCGCCGATGCGAAACTGGGCGTCAGGATAAATCCCAAGGCAACAGCCAATACGGCGCTCGATACGCTTCTATACAGTATATTGGTGCGTTTTGTGCGCACACCGCAGGATGTACCCACGACCTTCCCCCGAACCATCAGTCATAATCCGATTTTTTAAGCAGCTTTTAACTGTGCGTACCGGGTTTACTGACCGTTGTCAAAACTAAGAAATCACTCCGGGGCACGAAGATGCGCACAGACTGAGCACGGGTGACCGACGCGTTGCGCGGTGCAAACGCCGCATCCCCATGGTTTCAAAGGGATCCGAACCAGGCACCTGCAGTCAGAGCGAGAAAAATCGTCACGACCGACAGTGCGCGATCCCAATTAAGGCGCATCAAAAGACCCAGGCCATTGTCCGTTCTCATCAGAGCGTGCATGGTGACTTCCTTTTCCCATTCGATGCCGCGCGCAAGGCTGCGCCGCGGGCGTAGCAGATTGAGAAAGGGTTAATGCCGGAATATGGCGACAGTTGGGCACCCGCCCTCTTCCCGGAGGCGGGCGCCACAACAAGTGTGATAAATTTTAACAGAAAAGATCGTTGCCGAGCGCGAAGACCATCAACGACAGAATCATCGCGATGCCCAGCGTCATCAGGATCCGCATGACCCCATCGCTGGGCGGACGCCCAGTGACCGCCTCATAGGCGTAGAACACCAGATGGCCCCCATCCAGCGCTGGCACCGGGAAGAGGTTCAGGAGGCCAACAGCCGTCGACAGAACCGCGATGAAGCGGATGAAGCTGACCGCGCCTTGGCTTGCCATTGCGCTGGAGGTTTCCGCGATCCCGATGGGCCCTGACAGGTTACAGGTGCTGATGGCGCCGGTAATCATATGCGTCAGGCCCGAAATCGACATGTCGATCACCGACCAAACCTGCGACGCCCCAGCTACCAGGGATTCGCCAACCCCGCCCACTTCGGTTGCGGGCTCAAAGGCCTGCCCGCCGACCACACCAATCCGCCAACGGGTCGCGAAACTTCCGTCGGGCTGCGGCTCATCCGTGCGACGCGGTGCCAGCGCAAGCTCCAACTCCTGCCCTTGCCGCCAGACATCCAACAGCAGTACGCGGCCATCGGCCTGTTCGACGGTCTGCTTCAGCTGATCGAAGGCAAAGATCGGTTCTCCATCGACGCCCGTAATAACATCCCCAGCCTGAAGCCCGGCATCCGATGCAGCGCTGCGCGGCGCAACGGCCCGCACATGCGGCGGCGATAGGAACGGGCCCTGAACCGAGACCAGCTGACCATCCCGGCGCACCTGATACTCCATCGGCTGCACCATCGGCAGTTGGTCGCGGAATTCCCCCCATGACATGGCTCCGGCCTCGTCCGGGATGGCAACGCCCTCGATTGCGACCAATTCGTCACCTTCGCGCAGCTGGTTTTCGATGCCGGGCAGCGGCACCAAGGTGCCGATAGCCAGCGGATCCCGCAGGGTGCCCTGCGTCATCGCCAGAATCGAAAAAATGACAACCGACATCACAAAATTGAACACCGGTCCGGCAGCAACCGTGGCGCTGCGCGCCCAAAGCGGCGCACCATGCATGGTCTGGCGCAGGCGCGTCGGATCGTTGGCGGCAGCCTCCATCGCGGCGCTGTCCTTGCCCGAAGCCGCATCTGCATCGCCAAGGAATTTCACATATCCGCCAAAGGGCAACAGCGCGATCTGCCAGCGGGTGCCACGCTTATCGACGCGGCTGAACAACACGGGGCCAAAGCCCAGCGAAAAAACCTCCGCATGGATTCCGGACCACCGGCCAACGATGTAGTGGCCGTATTCATGCACCGCGACGATCACCGAAAGCGCGACAACAAAACTGCCGATAGTGTAGAGAAAGCCGCCAAACTGCGGGAGTAGGGTCACGATATCCAAGTTCTTACCTTATCTGCGTTCCGCTGCGGCGCGCTCTGCCTCTTGTCGGGCGAGATGGTCAATCTCAGTGACGTTATCAAGGGTCATTGCGGAATCAATAAGGCCGCTTTGTGCCTCCATCCGCTCCAGAACCGCGGCCGTTACCTCGGCCATTTCGGTGAACCCGATCTGTCCCGCGATGAACAGATCCAGCGCCTTTTCCTTGGCTGCGTTGAAGACGGCGCCCATCAGACCGCCGCGCTGCATTACATCATAGGCTTGCTGTAGCGCCGGGTACCGCGCCGTATCCGGAGTCGTAAAATTCAGCTGACCGATTTCCGCCAGATCGAGCCGCGCAACCGGCAGATCCTTTCGCTCGGGCCAATGCAGCGCGTATCCGATGGCATGGCGCATATCTGGTGCGCCCAGATGCGCCATCAGGGCACCATCGCGAAAGCCAACCAGCGCATGCACCATCGATTCGGGATGGACCAGAACCTCGATCTGTTCTGGCGCGACACCAAAGAATTCTTTGGTTTCAATAACCTCTAACGCCTTATTGAACATTGATGCGCTGTCGATGGTGATGCGCTGCCCCATGTCCCAGTTTGGATGAGAGGACGCCTCGGCCAAGGTTGCCTTTTGCAGATCTTCCAGCGGCCAGTCGCGGAACGCGCCACCGGATGCGGTGATGATGATCCGCTCAACTGCTGAAATCTCTTCACCGACCAGCCCCTGAAACACCGCCGAATGTTCGCTATCCACCGGCAAGAGCCGGGCGCCATGTCGCAGCGCGGTCTGCATCAGAAGGCCACCGGCACAGACCAGCGATTCCTTGTTGGCCAGCGCCAGCGTGGTGCCCTGCTCAAGCGCTTTGAGACCCGGCGCAAGACCGGCGGCGCCAACGATGGCCGACATGATCCAATCCGCCGGACGGGTTGCCGCCTCGATCAGGGCAGCCTCTCCCGCTGCGGCCTCCACGCCACTGCCCTCCAGCGCGGCGCGCAGATCCGGCAGGCGCTCCTCATAGGCCGTTACCGCAATATCAGCCTTGAGCGCGATGGCATCCGCCGCAAGCCGGGCAATATTGGCACCGCCCGTCAGTGCCACTACGTCATAGGCGCGCAGATCGCGCCGGATCAGGTCAATGGTGTTCTGCCCGATCGAGCCGGTGGCGCCGAAGATAGAGATTTTACGCATGGTCATGCCCTACAAGGCTATCCCAGAAATGTCACGAAGATCAGGAAGGCCGCCGCCGCCCCGAGCATCCCGTCGAACCGGTCAAAAAGGCCACCGTGACCGGGAATAAGCGCGCTGGAATCCTTAACGCCGGTCTTCCGCTTCAGAGCGCTTTCCGCGATGTCGCCCGCTTGGCTAGCCATCGACATGACAACCGACAGGACAATCGCGCCCATGCCCAGCCCCGAGGCTTCGCTGAAGAAGGCCCCGACAACCGCCGCAGCGATCCAGCCAGCCGAAGATCCGGACCAGGTTTTCTTGGGGCTGACACGCGGCCAAAGCTTTGGCCCGCCGATCATCTTACCGGCAAAATAGCCTGCTACATCGGTGGCGACGACAACGCCGATCAGCCACAACAGCCAAGAGGCCCCCATTTCATTGCGCAGCCATACAAAGGTAAAGCCGGCGCAAACGATCCAGAGACCAAACAAGCCAAAACGCAGGCGGGCAGCAACAGGCAGTTGAAACATACCACCAAGAATAGGCGAAACCAGCAAGGGCATGCCCCAGACCGGCGGAAGCAGAGTCGCGCCCAGCACCGCAATGGCTGACATTGCCCCCAGTTGCAGCGCCTGTCCGGTCTTTTCGGGCGCCAGCATCCGGACAAGTTCCCAGATCATGCCACCGCAAGCGGCAGCGATGAGCAGCGCAAACCAGATGCCACCCAGCCAGATTTCCACGGCGCCTACGACAAGCATGACGACCGCAGACAGCAAGCGCGGCATCAGGTCGGACCAACGTCCCGCGCTCATGTCTTCACCGCGCCAAAACGTCTGTCACGGGCGCCATAGCCCCGGCACAGGCGCCCCAGTTCTTCGGCGGTGAAATCCGGCCAGAGCGTGTCGATGAACTCATACTCCGCATAGGCAGACTGCCACAGCAGGAAGTTGGAAATCCGTGCCTCACCGCTGGTGCGGATCACCAGATCGGGATCCGGCAGCACATGGGTATCGAGGTATTTCGGCAGGGTTTCCTCGTCCACATCGTCAGGAGATAGTTTTCCAGCCGCAACATCCTGCGCCAGCCGTTTCGTGGCGCGTGCCACCTCGTCCCGCCCACCATAGTTCAGGGCAATTGTGAGATTGGTGCCGTCGTTACCTTTGGTTTCCTCTTCCAACTGATCCATCAACTGGATCAGCTTGGAATCAAGCCGCACCCGATCCCCGATGAAACGTACCCGCACATTACGCGCGGCCAGCGCTTTCATCTCTTTGGAAATATAGCGGCGGAACAGGCTCATGAGGCCCGCGACCTCGACCTGCGTCCGTTTCCAGTTCTCGGTCGAAAAGGCGAATATGGTCAGATACTTGATGCCCAGGGACGGGCAGCATTCGACGATTTCCCGCACCCGTTTGGCGCCTGCGTGGTGCCCGAACAGACGCGGGCGGCCACGGGACTGTGCCCACCGGCCGTTGCCATCCATGATGATGGCAACATGGCGTGGGCCCTGCCCCGTGCCGTCTTCGGACGCGCCCTCGGAAGGCGCCGTGTCGGTATTGCTGACCATATCCGGGCGTCAGACCTGCATGATTTCGGCTTGCTTGTTTTCCAGCGCCTCGTCCACGGCCTTGATCATCGCGTCGGTCAGATCCTGAACTTCGCTTTCCCAGAACTTCTGGTCGTCCTCGGACATCCCATCAGCCTTGGCCTTCTTGATCTGATCCATGCCATCGCGGCGCACGTTGCGCACCGACACACGGGCGTGTTCAGCGTATTGGCCGGCAACCTTCGTCAGCTCGCGGCGGCGTTCTTCGTTCAGCTCCGGAATCGGCAGCATGATGATGGTGCCGTTCAGCTGCGGGTTGATACCAAGGCCGGATTCCCGGATCGCCTTTTCAACTTTGCCAACAAGGGATTTATCCCAAACGTTGATCGTCACCATGCGCGGCTCGGGCACGTTGACGGTGCCGACCTGGTTGATCGGCGTCATCGAGCCATAGGCATCTACCATCACCGGATCCAGCATCGAAGCCGAGCCACGCCCGGTCCGCAGCGAGGCAAACTCGGTGCGCAGGTTGGCCATGGCGCCATCCATGCGACGTTTCAGATCGTCGGTATCCAGTTCAAAATCATCAGACATTCTGCTCTCTCCCCTGACTTGAGGCGGTCTTTACACCGCTCATAAGCGATTGATGCAAGATTGTATAGCAATGTTGCGCAGGCTTGGTGGCTCTCTACGCACGTCGCCCTTTCTAGTTTCTGGCTGTCAGAGCTATCGGCCACCTA
Organism: Phaeobacter sp. CAU 1743; assembly: GCF_039839315.1. NCBI lineage: Bacteria > Pseudomonadati > Pseudomonadota > Alphaproteobacteria > Rhodobacterales > Roseobacteraceae > Phaeobacter > Phaeobacter sp. CAU 1743. The sequence continues at coordinate 13,317 of NZ_JBDOQR010000061.1, forward strand.
GCCGGTCTTGGGATAGTGACACAGCGGAGGTCGTCCGTCGCTCACGCGCGCGCCTTCATACCACCCAGCAGCTCGCGCAATCACTTCGTATTCAAAAAAGAGCCAGGCGTTCTTGTTCTCATCACCGATTTCCCACTGCGCATGCAAACCCTCGGTACCATCGTCCCCGCATATGGCGTTTTCAAACAGGTAGCGCATGAACCAATCGAAGTGCTTTTGCCTGACCGTGAAACCTTCACGCACATCCCTCGCCGCCGGAAGGGCCGCACAATTTTCATTGTGGATAACGGTAAAACCAGGCGGTGCGCGCAGTGGCGTGTTTTCGAAGAAGGCCAACTTACCGGAAACAAGGCCAGAGCCGAGAAGTGTAAGATGCGCATCACCAGCATCGTCGGCAGACATCCCCGGAATAGCTTTCAGCGCCTCTACTGAATCGTTGAGATAGCAGCCCTGCTGCGCACCGTCGCCTTCGGGATCTTCGACCGCGATATATGGCGCGAACACAGCATCGCCTATGCTGTAGTCCGATTGGATAATCGGCAGCTTCATCTCGCACAGACTGCGATCCAGAACCACCCAGGCGCCTTCCTGTTTGGCCTGTCCTTTGTCCAGCGCTTCCTGTGCAAGGCGGTTCAGCGCATCCTGCGAAAAACCGCGTGCCTTGGCTTTTGCGATCACCGAAGGTCCGATAGTGCAGCCTTCATGCCGCAGAAAAGAGATCAGCTCTGCCTCCCCGGCCGCTACTGCAACCGGGCAGGCGAACGCCAACACAATGGCGAAGAGGTGTTTCATCCTCCGACCTTGGTGTACGTCCCCTCGCCGGCCAGGATGCCCCGGAACCCGCCAGGCTCATCCAGCGAGAAGACGATGATCGGCAGGCTGTTGTCGCGCGCCAGAGCAATCGCCGAGGCATCCATCACGCCCAGGCGTTTGGCCAGCACATCGTCATAGCTGACGGTGTCATAGCGCTTGGCGTCGTCGAACTTCACCGGATCCTTGTCATAGACGCCATCGACCTTGGTGCCTTTGAAGATCGCCTCGCAGGCCATTTCATTGGCACGCAGCGTCGCCGCAGTGTCAGTGGTGAAATAGGGGTTACCGGTGCCGGCCGCGAAGATGCAGACCCGCTTCTTCTCAAGGTGGCGCACGGCGCGGCGGCGGATATAGGGCTCGCAGACCTGATCCATCGGAATGGCGCTGATCACCCGGGTGAAGACGCCAAGCGATTCCAGAGCGGCCTGCATGCCAAGGGCGTTCATCACGGTCGCCAGCATCCCCATATAGTCAGCTGTGGTGCGTTCCATGCCCTGCGCAGCGCCAGACAGGCCCCGGAAGATATTGCCGCCGCCGATGACCATGCAGATCTCGACGCCCATGTCGTGTACTGACTTCACCTCTTTGGCGATCCGCTCCACGGTCGGCGGATGCAGGCCAAAGCCCTGATCCCCCATCAACGCCTCCCCGGAGATTTTCAGCATGACACGTTTATAGGCAACGGCCGAAGTGGCGGCCGGTGTTTCGATTTCTTGGGGCATGTTGCGCTCCGGAATATGACGGGGTTAATTTGCGCCGCAAAATGAAGCAAATCACCGGCAGGATCAATGCAGGCCAGGCGCCTTTTCTTCCCGGGAGTATAACAAATCCGCCCTCGGTGAGGACAGGCTGACATGACAGAACTTCGCATCGATCCGGATAGGCCCGTTCTGATCGCTGGCCCGACGGCCTCAGGGAAATCCGCGCTCGCGCTGGAAATTGCGGAAAAACAAGGCGGTGTGGTAGTCAATGCCGATGCCAGCCAGGTGTTCGACTGTTGGCGGATCGTCACTGCCCGCCCTTCTGCCGAAGAAGAAGCCCGCGCGCCGCACCGGCTTTATGGGCATGTGGCCTATGATGCGCCCTATTCCGCCGGTCACTGGCTGCGGGAGGTGGTGCCGCTGCTGTCAGGAACGCAGCGGCCGATCATCGTCGGCGGAACCGGCCTTTATTTCAGTGCCTTGACCGAAGGTATGGCTGAAATCCCGCCCACACCTGCAGAAATCCGGGCCGAGGGCGATTCGATGTCGCTCGAAGACTTGCTGTCGGCTCTTGATCCCCAGACCGCGGCCCGCATCGATGTGCAGAACCGTGCCCGCGTGCAGCGCGCCTGGGAGGTCCTGACCGCCACGGGACGGGCGCTGGCCGATTGGCAGGATGACACCCCGCCGCCGCCCCTGCCGCTGAACGCCTGCAGTGCGTTGGTGCTGGAAAGCAGAAAGGACTGGCTGGAGGCACGCATCCGCAAACGGTTCCGCGCCATGCTGGATCAGGGCGCCATGGATGAAGTCGAGGCCATGCGAGATCGGTTCGATCCCAACCTGCCCTCCTGCAAGGCGATCGGCGCGCCGGAACTCATGGCCTATGCCACTGGCAGAATGACGCTGGAGGAGGCGGAGGAAAGCGCCGCGATTGCCACCCGCCGGTTCGCCAAACGGCAGCGCACCTGGTTCCGTGCCCGCATGGAGAAATGGCGGAAAATCTCCCCCGAGATCGGCTATCAGCTCAGCTAAACGGCAGGTGCAGGTAAGAGGCACAAATTTATCAATTTTTAACCTTCTTCGGCAGGAACTTGCCAGAATCACATTTTCATGCGCTGTTACATCGATAAAGTTTAAGTAAATCCATGTAACATCTCATGCCATTCGACCCGAAACCAGCCGAAGATCTTCACGTTTCGCCGCTTTCGCGTCTCTACCCGGACGGTCCTTGGCAAACAGAACTCGCGCATGATCGCGCCGAGCATGTGCTGATCTGGATCACACGCGGACAGGGTCGTTTTCTGATGGATGGGCACCGGCGCGGGTTTGGCGCGCATACGGCGCTGTTCTTTCCGGCCGGCAATCTGTGGTCAGTGGAATTCGGACGCCAATGCCTGGGTCAGGCCCTGATCGTGCCTGCCACCGCGCCCGTGTCGATGCCGCCCGAGCCGCTACACCTGAAGTTTAACGACCCGGTCGAGCAAGCGCGTCTCAACAGCCTGCTTGAGGCGGTGTCGGTCGAACAATCCACTCATCCTGCCCTGTGGCGCCGGGCCATGCAGTCCTACACCGATCTGATCAGCATCCAGCTGCGCCGTCAGCCCCCCTCCGGCCCCCTGCCCCCGGTGAAACCAAACGCCGCGCGGCGCCTGTCACAGGCCTATTGCAAGCGGGTGGTAACCTATTTCGACGAACACGCCAGCATGGCAGATCACGCCGCTGCGCTGAACGTGACGCCGACCCATCTGACCCGGGTCTGCAAGGCGGAAACCGGCAAGACTGCCGCCACGCTGCTGACAGAGCGGCAGCTTCACGCGGCCCGCAGCCTGCTGATTTCAAGCGATCTGGCCATGCGCGACATCGCCGCCCAACTGGGGTTCGGCAGCGCCGCCTATTTCACTCGCTTCATCACCCAGCACACCGGTGAGACACCAAGCGCCCTGCGCAAGAAGGCGCGCAAAGCCGCTATTCCCCAGTAACGTTCCAGCCTCTGCCCGCGACCTGCCGTCGTGAGTCGGCCCAGGCCCCCGTTTGCACCTCAACCCTGCGGAGAACTGGGCACTTCTGCCCAGTCCTGTGGCGCGACCCACCGCGAATATACGAAAACGACGCAAAAAAGGTCGCTTTTCTGCCGTATTCCGCCGAATCTGTGCATTGACCTAAGCCGCCTTATGAGGCCGAATAGGTGCGTGAGACGGCGAAATTCAAAAATAGCACCTTTCCGGACCGCAATCCGGACATACCATCGCCACCTCGAGGCAGGGCCAAGCGTCCTGTTGGTGCAAACAGGGAGATCCGTATGAACAACGATACCACCACCGGCGCGCCGATCCACTGGGCCGCCCAGATGCATGCCGAGGAAGTCAAAAGCGGCAAGCTGAGCCGCCGCGAATTCCTGGCCCGCTCCACCGCACTGGGCGTCAGCGCCGCTGCCGCCTACGGGCTGATCGGTCTGGAGACCCCGGTGCAGGCCGCTGCACATGCCCAGAAGGGTGGCACCCTGCGCATGCAGATGGAGGTCCGTGCCCTCAAGGATCCGCGCACCTTTGACTGGACCCAGATCGCGACCTTCACCGCTGGCTGGCTGGAATATCTGGTCGAGTACAACAGCGACGGCTCTTTCGGCCCGATGCTGCTGGAAAGCTGGAGCGCGAATGACGACGCAACTGAATACACCCTGAACGTCCGCAAGGGCGTGAAGTGGAACAACGGCGACGATTTCACCGCCGAGGACGTGGCTCGCAACATCGCAGGCTGGTGTGACAAGAGCGTCGAAGGCAACTCGATGGCAGGTCGCATGGCGTCCCTCATCGACGAAGCCACCGGCAAGGCTGCCGAAGGCGCGATCACCGTTGTCGACAGCCACACCGTGATGCTGAAGACCAACACGCCGGACATTACCATCATCCCCGGCATGGCGGACTACCCGGCAGCCATCACCCATGCCAGCCATGACGCGGCAACCATGCTGGAGAACCCGATCGGCACCGGTTACATGCTGCCCGAAAGCATGGAAGTCGGCGTCAAGGGCGTGCTGGTGCGCAACGAAGACCACGAATGGTGGGGCTATGCCGCTGGCAAGGGCGGCCATCTGGACCGCATCGAGTTCATCGACTACGGCACCGACCCGGCAGCCTTCCTGGCCGCGTTTGAAGCCGAAGAAATCGACATGAACTGGGAATCGGTCGGTGAATATGTCGACATCTTCGACAGCATCGGCCTGACCCGCTCGGAAATCCCCTCCGGCTTTACCATCGTCATCCGCCCGAACCAGCTGGCCGAAGTCGATGGCATGAAGCCCTATGCTGACAAGCGCGTGCGCCAGGCCCTGGCCATGGCAGTCGACAACAACGTCTGCCTTGAACTGGGCATGTCCGGCTACGGCATCCCGGCAGACAACTGCCACGTCGGCCCGATGCACCCGGAGCACGACCCCAGCGTCACCCGTATCCCCTATGACCCCGCCAAGGCCAAGGCCCTGATGGACGAAGCAGGCATGGGCGATTACGAGCACGAGCTGCTGTCGATCGACGATGACTGGCGCCGCAACACCACCGATGCGGTGGCAGCCCAGCTGCGCGATGCAGGCATCAACGTGAAGCGGACCATCCTGCCCGGTTCCACCTTCTGGAACGACTGGGTGAAATATCCCTTCTCCTCGACCAACTGGAACCACCGCCCGCTGGGCACTCAGGTTCTGGCACTGGCCTATCGCTCGGGCGAGGCCTGGAACGAAAGCGGCTTTGCAAATGCCGAGTTCGACGCGCTGCTGGCCGAGGCCAACTCGATCGCAGATGCCGACAAGCGCCGCGAAGTGATGGGCAAACTGCAAGCCATCATGATCGACGAAGGCGTCACCATCCAGCCTTACTGGCGCACCGCCATGCGTCACCACCGGGATACCCTGGTCGGTGTCGACAAGCACATTGCGGACCTGCCCCAGCTTTACAAGTGGGCTCTCAAAGCCTGACCTGGACCTGCACGGGCCGCGCATCGCGCGGCCCGTTTCCGCTGGACCCGTAGCACAGCCAAAAGACAGGGCGCATCCGCGCCTAGCAAAAGCGCAGCGGCATTGAACCGGGCGCATAGCCACCAATGGGGGCATCCATGGGACTGTTTATCCTCAGACGCGTCGGGGTCATGATCCTGACGGCGCTTTGTCTGACCTTTGTCGTGTTCTTCATGACAAACCTCTATCCGAACCTTGAAAAACTCGCCAAGACCCAGGGCAACTTCCGCATGTCGGACGAAGCCGTGGCCAGCTGGCTGGAAAAAGGCGGTTACCTGCAATCCACGCCAAAGAAATACATGGAATGGATCGGCCTCGCGCCGTCGTACCAGCACACGGCTGAGGATGGCACCATCACCGGCCGCTGCATCACGCCGGGCATGGACCCAGCCGATGCCCCGCAGTTCTGCGGCATCCTGCAGGGCTATTGGGGCTATTCCACGGTGTTCAAGGATGAGGTCAGTTCCATCATCGCCACCCGCCTGTCGCTGACGGGCACGCTGATGTTCTGGGTGATGCTGGTCATGGTGCCCTCGGCGCTGATCCTTGGCGTTCTGGCGGGCATGAAGGAAGGCTCTGCCACCGACCGAACACTGTCGACCTTTGCCATCACCACCACGGCGACGCCCGAATATGTTTCCGGCGTCCTGTTTATCGCTATTTTCTCCTCCTCTGCCGTCGGCCTTAAATGGTTCAAGGGCACCGCGACCAGCGCGATGGAAAGCCCCAACATCGAAAACTTCCTGCTGCCGGTTCTGACTATCGCCCTTTATGGCATGGGCTATATCGCACGCATGACCCGCGCCTCGATGACCGAGGTGATGACGGCGCAATATATCCGCACCGCACGGCTCAAAGGGGTGAGCTTTCCCAAGATCGTCATGAAACATGCCCTGCGCAACGCGCTGATCGCGCCTTTCACCGTGATCATGCTGCAGTTCCCCTGGCTCCTGAACGGCGTGGTGATCGTTGAGACCCTGTTCAACTACAAGGGCTTTGGCTGGACGCTGGTACAAGCCGCTGGCAACAACGATATCGAACTGCTGCTGGGCGTCTCGGTCGTCTCGGTTCTCGTGGTGCTGATCACGCAGCTGATCTCGGACATCGGCTACGTCTACCTCAACCCACGCATTCGCATTTCCTGAAGACGGAGAAAGACTATGGAACCACTCAGCTGGACCGGATCAATCGCCTTTCTCAACCCGCTTCTGTTTGCGGCTTTGGGACTACTGGCAATCTCGATCCTTCTTTGGATCATCATCGGCGCGGTCACCCCCGAGGAACGCGCCATTACCAACGCAGGCGGTACGCTCAGCCTGTCGGCCGGGCCGCAGGGCCTTGCCGCGCTGGCTGTGCGCCTCACCTTTCTGGCCTCGGCCGTCATCCTTCTGGCCTATTTGCTGCTTGGCCTCGTGATGGGCACCGGCGCGGGCATCATCGGCGCCCTGTCGCAGCAGATGCTGCCAGTCTGGATCGCCCTTGTGGTGCTTTATGCCGTTTCCATCACCTTCAAGCGGCGTCTTGGCCTTTATGGCAAGCTGTTTGACAGCCCCATCGGCATGATCGGCTTTGGCCTTGTCATGTTCTGGGTCTTCACCGGCTTTTTCGCGGCCTTTGACATGCTAGCCACCCATGATGCGCTGTCGCAGGCGTCGGGCATGAAAAACAAAGCCCCCGGCACGCCCCTGCGCGGCGCCGAAGAAGGTGAATTCCAATGGTATCTCCTTGGCGGTGACAACCTGGCGCGCGACGTGTTCAGCCGGATGGTCAAAGGCTCCTGGGAGGTGGTGAAAATTGCCCCGCTCGCGACGACCTTTGCCTTCATGGTGGGGATCACCCTGGGTCTGCCTGCCGGATACTATGGCGGCAAACTGGACACCTTCCTGTCCTTCCTCGCCAACCTGATCCTGGCCTTCCCGGTGATCCTGCTGTTCTACCTGATGGTGACGCCCGAGATCGTGGAGACCGGCCTGCCGCAGTATATGGCGGTGGTGCTCTTTGCCTTCCCGATGGTATTCTTCGGGGTGCTGCTGAACGCCCGCTACCGGACGCAGCCCAAAAAGAACTTCATCATCCTAGCTGTCGTTCTGGCGCCGCTGTTCATCCTTTACATGTCGCTGATCAATGCCAAGGGATCCAAGATCGATTTCTGGCCGGTGGATCTGTTCGACATTCCGGGCGGTATCCTTGTGGTCTTTGTCTCGGTGGTCTTCGTGAACTCACCCACCGTGTTCCGCATCGTGCGGGGCCTGACGATGGACATCAAGACCCGCGATTACGTGGCCGCCGCGCAGACCCGGGGTGAGCGTCCCTGGTACATCATGCTGTGGGAGGTTCTGCCGAACGCCCGCGGGCCGCTGATCGTCGATTTTTGCCTGCGCATTGGTTACACGACCATCCTTCTCGGGACGCTGGGCTTCTTTGGCCTTGGCCTGCCGCCCGAAAGCCCGGACTGGGGATCAACCATCAACGAAGGGCGCAAGCTCTTGTCGATCTACCTGCACCCGGCTCTGCCCCCCGCCATTGCCCTGCTAAGCTTGGTGCTGGGCCTGAACCTGCTGGCCGATGGTCTGCGCGAAGAAAGCCTGAGGGATTGATGACATGAGCAAGCTTGAGCAAACCGATGGTCCGATCCTGGAAATCGACCGCCTGTCGATCTCCTTTTTCACGCGGCTGCGTGAAATCCCGGCGGTGATGGACTTTTCCGTCTCCGTGATGCCCGGCGAGGCGGTGGGCCTTGTGGGCGAATCCGGCTGCGGCAAATCCACCGTCGCCCTTGGGGTGATGCAGGACCTTGGCAAGAACGGCCGCATCGTTGGCGGATCGATCAAGTTCAAGGGCCGCGATTTGGGAGAGATGAGCGTCGATGAGCTGCGTGACATCCGCGGCAACGAGATCGCGATGATCTACCAGGAGCCGATGGCCAGCCTTAACCCGGCGATGAAGATCGGCAAGCAGCTGATGGAAGTGCCGATGATCCACGAGGGCGTCAGCGAAGAGGAAGCCTACAAGCGCGCCCTTGAGGTGGTGACCGACGTGCGCCTGCCCGACCCGGAGCGGATGCTGAACAGCTATCCGCACCAGCTGTCGGGCGGCCAACAGCAGCGGATCGTCATCGCCATGGCGCTGATGTCGAAACCGGCACTGCTGATCCTGGATGAGCCCACCACCGCCCTTGACGTCACGGTGGAGGCCGCCGTGGTCGAACTGGTCAAGGATCTGGGCAAGAAATACGGCACCTCGATGCTGTTCATCTCGCACAACCTTGGCCTTGTCCTGGAAACCTGTGACCGGCTCTGCGTGATGTACTCCGGCGAAGCAGTGGAGCGCGGCAGTATCGAAGACGTCTTTGACGAGATGCAGCATCCCTATACGCAGGCGCTGTTCCGCTCGATCCCGCTGCCGGGTGCCGACAAGAACGCGCGCCCGCTGGTGGCGATTCCGGGCAACTTCCCCCTGCCGCACGAACGCCCGCCGGGCTGCAACTTCGGTCCGCGCTGCGATTATTTCGAAGCGGGCCGCTGCGATGCGGGCGACATTGCCATGGCCGATGTGCCCGGCAATGACCGCCACGCCACGCGCTGCCTGAAGTTCCAGGAAATCGACTGGAACGCGCCGATCACCGTGGCCGACAAGAAGGAAAAGACCGCCCCGGGTGAGGTTGTCCTCAAGATCGACAAGCTCAAGAAATATTACGAGGTGGCCGCGAATGCCCTGTTCGGTGGTGGCGCCAAGAAAGTGGTGAAGGCCAATGAAACGCTCAGCTTCGAGGCCCGCGAATCCGAAACGCTGGCCATCGTCGGGGAATCGGGGTGTGGCAAATCCACTTTTGCCAAGGTGCTGATGGGGCTCGAAACCGCCACCGACGGGGATATCCTGATGGATGGCCAGAACATCGAACAGACCCCGATCGAAGAACGCAACACCAAGACGATTTCGGACGTGCAGATGGTGTTCCAGAACCCCTTTGATACGCTGAACCCGTCGATGACCGTCGGACGGCAGATCACCCGGGCGCTGGAAATCTTTGGCATCGGTGACAACGACGCGGAGCGCAAGCAGAGGATGCTGGAGCTGCTGGATCTGGTGAAACTGCCCCGCGCCTTTGCCGACCGCATGCCGCGGCAGCTGTCCGGCGGGCAAAAGCAGCGTGTCGGCATCGCCCGCGCCTTTGCTGGCGGTGCACGCATCGTTGTGGCGGATGAACCCGTCTCGGCACTGGATGTGTCGGTGCAGGCGGCGGTGACCGATCTACTGATGGAGATCCAGCGCAACGAGAAGACGACGCTGCTGTTCATCAGCCACGACCTGTCCATCGTGCGCTATCTCAGCGACCGGGTGATGGTGATGTATCTCGGCCATGTGGTGGAGCTGGGGACGACCGATCAGGTCTTCTCGCCACCCTATCACCCCTATACAGAGGCCCTGCTGAGCGCGGTTCCCATCGCCGATACATCGGTGGAAAAGGAGCATATCGTTCTCGAAGGCGACATCCCGTCAGCGATGAACCCGCCATCAGGCTGTCCGTTCCAGACTCGCTGCCGCTGGAAGAGCGAAGTTCCCGGCGGTCTCTGTGAACGCGAGGTCCCCCCGGTGCGCGACATGCAGGGCGGGCATCAGATCAAATGCCACCTCAGCGATGAGATCCTTGAACGGATGAACCCGGTCATCAAGATCGCGGCCGAGTAGCCACTCTGATCACACCCAAAGCGGCGCCCGCGTTCATCACGCGGGCGCCCTTTCTATTCCAGATACTCTTCGTAGTGCTGATCGGTCAGCGTTTTCAGAAACGCAACCAAGGCGTCAATGCGCCGGTCATCCAGCGCAGGCCCGTGGGTGAGCTCGGTGGTCGACAAGGTGCCTGCAACCGGCGGCGGCCCCCAAGGTTTTCCGGTTTCGGGATTGATCTGCGCGGCGTCCGATTTGCTGTTGTAGCGATTGTAAAAGGCAATCACCGTGCGCAGCTCCTGAAACACCCCGTTGTGCATATAGGGGCCGGTCACCGCCACGTTTCGCAGTCCCGGCGTCTTGAACTTGCCCCGTTCTGCCGGATCAGTGACCGCCGGGTTGGCAAGCAGCCCGTCGTCAATGGTACCGGCGGCAACGCCGTTCTCGGCCCGCCCCAGAACATTCTCAGGCACGCCGATATTGTGGTAGCTGTAGTTCGTAAAGGTTTCCTGCGGATCCATCGCGCTGCGCTTCAGCTGGTGGCACTGGTTGCAATTGGTGAACTGCTCCGAGAAGAACAGGATCCGGCCCAATTCTTCTTCTTTGCTGAGCTGCACCTCACCGCGCAGGAAACGGTCGTATTTACTGTCGAACGGCGCAAAGATGGCGGTTTTTTCATAGGCCGCCAGCGCCTCGGTCATCGCCGCATATCCGGCCTCCGGATCCTTCAGGACATCCGCGCCGAAGTTCTGCTGAAAGGCTGTGACATAGTCCGGCTCCTCCTTCAGGCGCGCGACGAGCTGCGCCTTATCACTTAGCCCCATCTCGATCGGGTTCAGCGGCGGCCCGCCGGCCTGCTCTGCCAGATCCCTAGCGCGCCCGTCCCAGAACATCCCCCCGGCCCAGCTTCCGTCTTCCTTCTGGTGAAATGGCGGCGTGAAGGCCGCGTAAGCCGCGCTTGGCGCGTTGCGATCGCCCAGCGAGTGCCCATCATCGCCAAGGGAAAACGCCCCATCGGCAGAACGGCGTGGATCGGTGAAGCCATATTCGGCATCATGGCAACTGGCACAGGACTGAGTGCGGTTCTGCGACAAGATCGGATCGTGAAACAGAGCCTCTCCCAAGGTCTCAACCGGCGTCAGCTCTGCATCCTCGGCCAATGCAGAATGCGGTGATGCCGCGACGACCAACAAGGCAAGGCAACGGGCAGCGGCGCCCATGCGCCAGATAGGAGAAATCGTCATCATCAGGGCCTTTGGATCCGGGGCAGTCCCCACGCGAGGTACCCGGCAGCTATAGCCCCGACCTTGATCAAGCGCAATTCCCGACAATAAAACTAAGAAAAGACCCGCCCCGATCATGGGGCGGGTCGATACTGGTTAACTCAGCAACAGAACAACGATCATCAGAAGGTTCATCGAGGCGAACTGCATCAAGCGCGGGAAACGTTTGCTTTTCCACGCCGCGAACAAGGCCAGCGTGACCGACAGGGCCAGACCGGCCAGCGACAGGGTACCAAACACGAGACCGACCGCACCGCTGCCCGGCCCCCAGGGAGACTGCTCAAAGGACATGCCGATCAGGCCAAAGCCAATCAGTATCCCCACGATGGCCCCGGCAAGGGTAACACCGACACTGCGGGCGCTGGCACGCTGCGGCGCGCCAAGGACGCTGTCGACGATCTCGCGGCTGGGACCCGCCGACGGGGTCCAGTGCATACGGTCAAGGCGATCATCAAAACTGTAGGCTGTCACGGCAAATCCTCCTGAAACTGCTCGCTTTTTTCAGGGGGAATTCGGGCAGCTTCGTGGCGGAGAAAAGAAGTTAACGCGGCATTTACCAAGTTTACCGGGGCGTTAACACGGTCGTGGTCCGGGCCGCCCCAAACGGGTGCGGTTCAAGGCGTTTCGTAAGCGGTCAGCCGCCCCAGATCGTTTTTACATAGGCCTGGGTTTCACGGTAAGGCGGCACGCCGCCGTGTTTCTGAACTGCCTCGGGGCCTGCGTTATAGGCAGCCAGCGCAAGACGCCAGGAGCCAAACTTGCGGAATTGGCGCGCCAGATAACGCGCGCCGCCTTCCAGGTTTTCCTGCGGGACAGCGGGATCCACCCCCAGCGACCGGGCAGTCTGCGGCATCAGCTGCGCCAGCCCCAGCGCGCCTTTGTGGGATTTCGCGCCGGGGTTCCAGTTGCTTTCCTGTTGCACGAGACGCAGGAACAGATCCTCGGGCACGCCGTGTTTTCGCGCTGCGGCACGCGCCATGGTCATGAATTTCCCACGGTATTTTCCGGTATACGGCAGACTGCCATACTGGCCCGTTTCAAATGAGGACCGCGGCAACAGACGGCTGGAGTTCTCGTATTGTTGCGCCGCACGGCCATCCAGAACCTTGGTATGGGCGGCGAACAGGCTGCGCTGGTTCTTGGTCGAGAACATGTCGGCGGTAGCGCCAGTCGCCAATAGCGAAACCCCGGCAGCCGCGGCAAGGCCACGAGCGTTCATTGCATAGACATTGATCAAAGCGGTCTTAAACGTGGCTTGCCCAAACATAGCGGCCCTCAACTCTGTTACCGTCGCGATCCGTTTTCCGACCGGCGAGACTATAGCGGATCTTAACTAAATTGAAAGCGTCAGCGTGCGGCGAACAGATTCCGGTGGGAGGCTGCCCGACCGAAAACCTGCGAAAACCCCCGTCCCGCGGCCAAGAAGGTTGCTTTCATCAGAGCTTGCGGGTCTGTACTGTGGCCCAAAATCCGGGCGCGCTCAGATTCGGTTCTGACACCAGATGCCCATCCACAGACAAGAACACCCAATAAGAACAAGGACAGGACCAAATGGCCGGCTCAGTCAACAAAGTCATCCTCATCGGCAACCTGGGCCGCGACCCAGAGGTGCGGACCTTTCAGAACGGCGGCAAGGTGTGCAACCTGCGCATCGCCACCTCTGAAACCTGGAAAGACCGCAACACCGGTGAACGCCGCGAAAAGACCGAATGGCACAGCGTTGCCGTCTTCAACGAAGGTCTGGTGCGCGTCTGCGAACAATACCTGCGCAAGGGCTCCAAGGTCTATATCGAAGGCCAGCTGCAAACACGCAAATGGCAGGATCAAAACGGTCAGGACCGTTATTCCACCGAAGTCGTCCTGCAGGGCTTTGGCTCCACCCTGACCATGCTGGATGGCCGCGGTGAAGGCGGCGGTGGCGGCGGCCAGGGTGGCGGCAGCTATGGTGGCGGCGGCGGATATGGCGGTGGCGGCGGTGGCTACGACAGTGGACCCCAGGGCGGTGGCTTTGGCGGCGGCGGTCAGGGTGGCCCCTCGCACAATATCGACGACGACGAGATCCCGTTCTGATCTAACGGTTCTGACGCGTGATATCACCCTGGCGATACAGCCTTGGTGATATCCTCCTGATGATCCTTGCCCGATCCGCAAAGGCTGCAAAAGGAATGACGCGATGACATGGTCTTTTTCTCTCGGCCGCCTCTTTGGCTCAGAGGTCAGAGTTCATGTCACCTTCTTCCTTCTTCTGGGGTGGATCGGGCTATCTGCCTACAGCGAACAGGGCCTGCCAGGCGCCATTGAGAACACCGTTTTCGTGCTGGCGCTGTTTGCCTGTGTTCTGGCCCATGAATTCGGCCATGCGCTGATGGCGAAGCGCTACGGCATTGCCACCCCCGACATCACCCTGTTGCCCATCGGCGGTCTGGCAAGGTTGGAACGGATGCCGTCCAACCCCTGGCACGAGATCGCGGTGGCCTTTGCCGGACCTGCCGTCAACATTGCAATCTGGGCCATTCTGGTGGTGATTGGTGCGGGCCGCTGGGATCTGGCGAGCCTGGCAGATCCGGCGCAGGAGTTTTCCGGCTGGAATTTCCTGGGCCGTTTGGCGCTGGTGAACCTGATCCTTGCAGTATTCAACCTGATCCCCGCCTTTCCGATGGATGGCGGCCGGGTGCTTCGTGCTGCGCTGTGCCTGAAGATGGACCGGGTCAAGGCGACCCGCATCGCCGCCATCGCCGGGCAGATCGCCGCCATGGGGCTTGCATATCTCGGCCTCACCTCGGGCAACCCGGTTCTGGTGCTGGTGGCGGGCTTTGTCTTCATTGCCGCCAATGCCGAAAATCAGGACGTGGCGATGCGCGCCGTGACCAAGCGGTTCATGGCCCGCGATGCCATGATCACCAGTTTCGAGGCGCTGCGCCCTGAGGACACGCTGGAGACGGCCTCTGCCGCAGTCATCCGCACCACCCAGCATGAATTCCCGGTTCTGGATGCCACAGGCCGCCCGCTGGGTTTTGTGACGCGCGGCGATCTGTTCGCCGCCATCGCCGCAGAAACCCCGCGCATGAAGGCGGTTTCCACGCTGATGACAAATGATATCCCCTCGGTCCCGCTGACTGCCGGGCTGGAGACCGTTCTCGACGCCCTGCACAAGGGCGCTCCTGCCGTTGTCATCACGACAAAAACAGGCGCTCTTGCAGGCTATATCACCTCGGAGAACATAGGGGAGATGATGGTGGTGAAAGGCCGCTGACCCAGATGGCAGCGGCGAGGGCCGATGGCTACGACAGTGGCCCCCAGGGGGCGACTTTGGCGGTGGCGGTCAGGGTGGCCCGTCGCGCAATATCGACGACGACGAGATCCCGTTCTGATCGCCTAACCTGATCACCTGCGCATCTTATGCCTGCACCACCTAGTCACATCCCGTGCCGGGTGGTTGTGTATCAAAGCGCCCCAGCAGCCCCAGCCAGCAATCGCCCGGTCTGCGCCGCCCGCGCATCCCAGCGTTCCCATTGCTCTAGCCAGGCCTCACCGCCCAAGGCCTCGGTTACCGGCGCGAGTTCGCGTTCAAATTTTTTCCACTTGTCTAGGGTCTGTGGACATTCATCGTGAGGCGATGATGGCAGCCGCGAGATGCCAATTGGCGGCGTAGCTGGACGTTGTCTTTTCGTAGCGGGTCGCTATGGCTCTGAATTCCTTGATCTTTGCGAA
>NZ_JBDOQR010000062.1:0-28348 GCF_039839315.1 Phaeobacter sp. CAU 1743
CGCCCTCACGGGCATGCTGGCTGCGGGTGAGTTCGGTCCAGGCCATCGTGGTCTCCGTTCAGTGTCGTACCCGAACAGAAACACAACCTCCTGAACTCACTCAATTAGTTTCAAATCGGGCTCTTAGTCGTCTTCCAGCTTGCTGCGCAACTCCCGCAGGATCGGAAGTGCGGCACGCACCCGGTCGCCGCCCAGCTCATCCACCACTTCGGAGATTACCGGCACGATACTGGCCAGCGCCGCATCGCGCGCCTGCCTGCCCGCGGGGCTGATCGCCACCATCTTGCGTCGGGCATCATCCCAGTCGGGGCGGATATGCACATAACCCGCCATCTCCAGCTTGTTCAGCGTATTGGTCATGGCACCGCGGGTGACGTGAAACGCCTTCGCCAGCTGCGCCGGAGAGCGTTCCAGCCCGGCCCGTGCCAGATGGTTCAGAACCGAAAAATGCGACAGTTCCATTCCCTTGGGCAGGGCCTTACCCAGCCGCGAGCGCGCCAGCTGGTCGGCCATCAGGATTTCACTGAACAGCGAAACGGCCAGAGAATGTGATTCTTCCATCAGGGTCCGTCGAACTCTCGATCATGGGTCAGCGCAGGAACACGTTTGCGTGCTTCTGCCACTTTTTCCATATCAAGATCAACGCAGACAACCCCGGGATCGGTCCCGGCGTCCGCCAGAATCTCTCCCCAGGGCGCCACAACCAGCGAATGCCCGAATGTGCGGCGCGATGCGCCCCGGCTGGCTGGATGGGTGCCGGTCTGGGCAGGCGCCAGCACGTAGCATCCCGTATCTATCGCGCGGGCCTGCAGCAGCGTGTGCCAATGGGCGGCGCCGGTCACATGGGAAAAAGCTGCCGGAACCGTCAGCACCTGCGCCCCGGCCTGCGCCAGCGTCCGGTGCAGATGGGGAAAGCGCACATCATAGCAGATGGTCATGCCGATCCTGGCAAAGGGAGTCTCTGCCAGCACCGCGCGGGTGCCGGGGCGATAGCCATCCGATTCGCGGTAGGTTTCCTCAGGCGTGACCTCCACATCGAACATGTGGATCTTGTCATAGCGGGCAGCGATCCCGCCATCGGGGCCGATCAGGAACTGGCGATTAGCAAAGCGCCCATCCGCATCGTGGGTCTTGATGCCGAGCGAGCCGAGCACCAGCCAGACGCCCAGTTTCGCGGCCTCGTCACGCAGGGCAGCCAGGGTCGGATCGTCTTCTTCGTGATGCAGGACGGCTTTCTGATGCGCGCGGCTGGTCGAAAGGCAATTGGTGACCTCGGGCGTCAGCACGAAACCGGCGCCCTCGGCCACCGCTGTGGCCATCATGGCGCGCACGCTGTCCAGATTCTCGGCTGGATCATCGCTTGAGGTCATCTGCAACAGGGCTGCGCGCATCAGGTGGGTCTCCGGTTTCAGGCGGACAGCAACTGATCCAGTTTGCCGGCCTGTTCAAGCGCGTAAAGCTCATCACAACCGCCCACATGCGTGTCGCCGATAAAAATCTGCGGCACCGTGCGGCCCCCGTTCGCGCGCTGGATCATTTCAGGTTTGCGTTTCGGGTTCATCATAACGTCGACCTCGGAAAAGGTCACACCCTTCTGGTTCAAAAGCCGTTTTGCGGCGTGGCAAAAGCCGCACAGAGGCGAGGTGTAGATTTCCACCGGTTTCATGCAGGTCTCCAATATATTCGGGTTTTTGCGTTTGTGAGGGATATGGGGCCGCAATGCAATCTTTGCCAGAGGCCCCGGCAAAGCGGTCACGCATGCGTGACGCGGGCCAGAACGACGATCCGCACCTCTTCCGCACCAGCGCGCAGGCAGGCATCGGCGCAGGCCGACAGGGTCGCCCCGGAGGTCATAACATCATCCACCAACAAGACGCTGCGACCGCTCAGGGCAGGCGCCTTGCGCGGCGGCACCCCGATCACATCACCCAGAAGCCGGAACCGTTCGCGTCGCGACCGCCCGTCCAATGACGGTGTTCTGCGGTGGCGGCGCAGCAGATCGGGGCAATATTGCAGCCCAGCGCGGCGTGCCAACGCCCTGGCCAGCACGGCGGACTGATTGTAACGGCGTTTCAGAAGTCGGCTCCAGTGCAGGGGCACCGGGCAGACCAGCGGACTATCCTGCAGCAAAGGTTCTGCCACCCGCGCCATCCAGACTGCCGCCGGAGGAGCAATATCAAGCCGGTCCCCATGTTTCAGCGCCAGCACCAGCTCGCGCGCCTTACCGCCATAGACAAGCGCGGCACGGCCTTGGCTCCACGGGCGGGGCGTCGCCATGCAATCATCGCATTCGATGCGAAATCCGTCGCTCTCCCCGGGCAGGGGCACCCCGCAGCCTTCGCAAACCGTGCCGGAAATGAACTCCGTCTTTCGCCAGCAGGGACCGCACAGGCCCGCGTCCTGCCCGACCAGCCCGCCGCAGCCCAGACAGCGCGGCGGATAGATCAGTGAAACAGCGGTTTGAAACTGCGCCAACAGCATTTAAGTAGCCCCCCATGACGCAAAACACACAACACCAGCCACAGCTGTTTGACAGGCAGGCTTTGGCAGCGCATCGGGCTCGGCGGCAGCAAGAGGCCCTGTTCCTGCACCAGATGGCACGGGACGAGGTCGAAGATCGCCTCAGCATGGTTAACAGAACCTTTACCGCCCCTGCGGTGGTGTCTCCTTTTGCGGAGATTTGGGACGGTGCCCTTGGCGGTGCGACCTGCGTGGCCGACGATGAAGTTCTGGATCTGCAGCCCGGCGCCCATGACGTGGTGATCCATGCGATGGGCCTGCACTGGGCCAATGATCCGGTTGGCCAGCTGATCCAGTGCCGCCGCGCCCTGAAGGAAGACGGGCTGCTGCTGGCGGTGATGCTGGGCGGGCAGACATTGCAGGAGCTGCGCGTGGCGCTGGCCGGAGCAGAAACCGAGGTACTGGGCGGGTTGTCTCCGCGCATCGCCCCGATGGGCGAGGTCCGCGATCTGGGCGCCTTGCTGCAACGGGCCGGGTTCGCCCTGCCGGTGGCCGATGTGGTGCCGCTGACGGCGGAATACCGCGACCTGATGCATCTGATGCGTGAATTGCGGGCCATGGGAGAGACCAACGCCCTGACATCCCGCCTGAAACGCCCGGTCCCGCGCCGCCTGTTCCACCGTGCCGAAGAGATCTATCGCCAGCACTTCGAGACCGAGACCGGCCGCCTGCCCGCCAGTTTCGAACTCATCTGCCTGACCGGCTGGTCCCCCTCCGAAAGCCAGCAGAAACCGCTGCGCCCCGGCTCGGCCCAGATGCGGCTGGCGGATGCCCTGAAAGTGCCGGAAACCAAGCTGCCCGACTAGGTCCGCACCCCTGCGGACGATAGGCAAACGCGATGGCTGCACAAATTTGATCCGATTGGTCTTTGACCGCGTATGCCATTACTATTGCGCCGAAACACAAAGCCTCAACCGCACAGGACACATCAATGCTGGATTCGACCTCAACTGCAAAATGCCCTGTTCACGCTCCTGCCGACCACCCCAAGGTGCAGCCGGAAAAGGTGGGCATTCTGCTTGCGAACCTCGGCACCCCGGATGACTACAGCTACTGGCCCATGCGCCGCTATCTGAGCGAATTCCTGTCGGACAAGCGGGTGATCGACTACCCGTCGTGGAAGTGGCAACCGCTGTTGCAGCTGATCATCCTGACCAAACGCCCGTTCAGTTCGGGCGAGGCCTACAAATCCATCTGGAACCATGACAAGGGCGAAAGCCCGCTGATGACCATCACCAAGGACCAGACCGCCAAGATGGCAAAGGTGATGTCCGACCGGTATGGCGATCAGGTCATGGTCGATTTCTGCATGCGCTATGGCAACCCGTCGACCAAGTCCAAGGTCCGCGAAATGGTCAAGGCAGGCTGCCAGAAGATCCTGTTCGTGCCGCTCTATCCGCAATATGCCGGCGCCACATCGGGCACCGCGAATGACCAGTTCTTCCGCGCTCTGATGGAAGAAACCTGGCAGCCCGCCGCCCGCACCATTCCCGCCTATTTCGACGAACCCGCCTATATCGACGCGCTGGCGCGTTCCGTCGAAGAGGCCTACGCCAAAGCGTCGAGTCGCCCCGATATCCTTGTCGTGTCCTACCACGGGATGCCGAAGCGCTATCTGATGCAGGGCGATCCCTATCACTGCCAGTGCCAGAAAACGACGCGCCTTCTGAAAGAGCGCCTTGGCTGGGAAGACACCGAGATCACGACGACCTTCCAGTCGGTCTTTGGCCCCGAGGAATGGCTGAAACCCTATACCGTCGACCACGTCGCCACGCTGGCCAAGGAAGGCAAAAAGAACATCGCCGTGATCGCCCCGGCCTTTTCCGCCGACTGCATCGAAACGCTGGAAGAGATCAACGAGGAGATCAAGGAAAACTTCGAAGAGGCGGGTGGCGAGGACTTCCTCTATATCCCCTGCCTCAACGATGATGACGATCACATCGCCGCATTGGCCGGTGTCATCGAACAGAATTTGAAAGGCTGGGTGGACTAACGCCGCGCCCCGGTTCAAATAGGATCCAATATTGGGTTACCGCCGAAGCGGCGGATCGGGGGGTTTTATGACACAGGCGCATTGGGCAGCCGCATTTGCGGCACATTGGGGGATCGAGGCGGAGCTAACCCGCCTTGATGGCGAATACGATCTTAACTTTCTGGCGCTGGCGGCGGATGGCACCGGCTATATCGTCAAGGCGATGCGCCCCGGCTGCCCGCAGGATCTGGTCGATATGCAGGTGCAGGCCCTTGAGCATATCGCCAAGGCCGCGCCGGACCTGCCCTGCCCGCGCGTGATCCGGGCCAGCAACGGCGCCGCAATGTGCGCGATTGCCGATGAAACCGGCGCCGAACGGCTGGTCTGGGTCATCAACCAACTGCCCGGCCGCTGCTACGCCAAGGCGGCACCGAAATCCGACAGCCTGATCCACGAGGTTGGCGCGGTGCTCGGCCAGACTGACGCGGCGCTGGCGGATTTTCAGCATCCGGGCCTTGAGCGGGATTTCAAATGGAACCTGATGCAGGCCGGGTGGATTGCCGATGATCTGGATTGCATTGCCGATCCGGCCCGCAGGGCCCTGCTGACCGATATTCATGGCGCCTTTGCCGAACTGGCACCCGACCTTGCCAAGCTGCCGCAGCAGGCAATCCACAATGATGCCAATGATTACAATATCATCGTATCGGGAGAACTCAGCGAACCGCGCCGGGTATCCGGCCTCATCGACCTTGGCGATATGTGCAACGCGCCGCGCGTCTGCGATCTGGCGATCGCGGCCGCCTATATCGTTCTGGACCATCCCGACCCCGAGGCCGCGCTGGCTGCGCTGGTGTCCGGCTATCATTCAGCCTGCCCACTGACCCCAGCGGAGGTAGACATGATCTGGCCGCTGTTGCGGGCGCGGCTTGCGGTCTCAGTGGTGAACTCTACCTTGATGGCCGCAGAGAACCCCGATGATCCTTACGTGACCATATCGCAGGCGCCTGCTTGGCGGTTCCTCGAAGGCTTTGACCTGAACGCCAAGCTGGTGAACGCCCGCCTGCGCGCCGCCTGCGGTCTGCCGGTGGTGGAGGGCGCCGATCGGGTGCTGGCGTGGCTAAATGCAGAACGCGGCAATTTCGCTCCCCTGATGGGCGCGGACCTGAGCGACGTGCCGATGGGGTCGCTCTCGGTCGAAAACGCCACCTGGCCGCAGAACCCGTTCGATATGCCGCTGGAAGAAGCCGCCCGCGTCGGCGAGGAATACGGCACCGGCATCTGGCTGGGCTATTACAACGAACCGCGGCTGATCTATACCGCGCCCGCCTTTCGCAAGGGGCGCTGGAAGGCCAGCAACCGGCGCACCGTGCATCTGGGCGTGGATGGCTTTGCCCCTGCGGGTGCCCCCCTATATGCGCCGCTGGCGGGCGAGGTCTTCATCGTCGAGAACCGGGCGCATCATCTGGACTATGGCGGCACCATCATTCTGCGCCATGAGACACCGGCGGGAGACACCTTCTACACACTTTACGGCCATCTGGATCCGGAATGCTGCGACCGCCTGAAGCCCGGCGACACCGTGGCGCGGGGCGAAGCTTTCTGCCGCCTGGGCGATCCCACCCAGAACGGCGGCTGGGCACCGCATGTGCATTTCCAGCTGGCCATGACCACCGACGGGATCGAGGCGGACTGGCCCGGCGTCGGTGACCCGGACGAGATGTACCTGTGGCACGCCGTCTGCCCCAACCCGGCGGCGCTGATGAACCTGCCCGATGACAAGACCGGCTATCAGCCCACCGACAAGGGTGAAGTCCTGAAAGGGCGCCGCGCGCATTTCGGCGGCAATCTCAGCCTCACCTACTCCGATCCGGTGATGCTGCTGCGGGGCTGGAAACACCACCTGTTCGATGAATGGGGCAGGCCCTATCTCGATGCCTATAACAACGTGCCGCACGTGGGCCACGCCCATCCGCGCATTCAGGCGGTGGCGGCGGATCAGCTGAAGCGGATGAACTCCAACACCCGCTACCTGCACCCCGCGCAGGTCGCCTTTGCCGAGAAGGTGCTGTCGAAACTGCCAGCCCCGTTCGAGGTCTGTTTCTTCGTCAACTCCGGCACCGAGGCAAACGAGCTGGCCCTGCGGCTGGCCCGCGCCCATACCGGCGCCAAGGGCATGGTGACCCCCGATCATGGCTATCACGGCAATACCACCGGTGTGATCGACATCTCCGCCTACAAATTCAACGCCAAGGGCGGCGTTGGCCCGTCGGACTGGGTGGAACTGGTCGAGGTCGCGGACGACTATCGCGGAAGGTTCAAACGTGACGATGCAAGCCGCGCGCAGAAATTCGCGGACCTCGTCGATCCTGCGATTGCCCGGCTGAAGGACAGGGGACACGGGCTGGCCGGGTTTATTGCCGAAACCTTCCCCTCGGTCGGCGGGCAGATCATCCCGCCCAAGGGGTACCTGTCGGCGGTCTATGAAAAGGTCCGCGCCGCCGGGGGCATCTGCATCGCCGATGAGGTGCAGACCGGACTTGGCCGCCTTGGCGATCACTACTTCGGTTTCGAACACCAGGGCGCGCTGCCCGATATCGTGGTGATGGGCAAGCCCATCGGTAACGGCCACCCGCTGGGTGTTCTTGTCACCACCCGCGCCATTGCCGACAGTTTCGCCAAGGGGCCGGAGTTCTTCTCGACCTTCGGCGGGTCGACCCTGTCCTGCCGCATCGGCAAGGAGGTGCTGGACATCGTCGATGACGAAGGGCTGCAACAGAACGCCAAGGCAATGGGCGACCAGCTGATGGCGGGCCTGCGGCAGCTTGAGGCGAAACATGCCTGCGTCGGTGATGTGCGCGGCATGGGGCTGTTTCTGGGGCTGGAGCTGATCAACGCAGATGGCAGCGAGGCGACGGGGATCTGTTCATACGTCAAGAACCGCATGCGCGATAACCGCATCCTGATCGGCAGCGAAGGACCCAAGGATAACATCCTGAAGATTCGTCCGCCGCTGACCATCGACAGCGATGACGTGGAGATGATCGTGCAGACGCTTGATCTTATTCTGGATGAGGTCGCCGCCCTCTGAGGGCGGCCCCACCGGACACTCTGTTTCCGGCCAGCAGGCAATAAAAAAGGCGGTGGAAAACCACCGCCTTTTTAAATCTTGCAAGAAGCAATTAGTTGCTTGCGACAGCTGCGCCAACCAGGACCAGCAGCAGCAGCGGCAGCAGGATGCCGGAAGACGAGCTTTCGGCCTGCTCAACGATAACCGGTGCTTCGATAACGGGCTCTGCCAGGTTGCCGGCAGAAGCGGTGGAAGCGGCGGCAGTCAGAGCAGCTGCGATAACGAGTTTTTTCATGTTAACCTCCAGAATTCGCGTCGGACACAACAATGGCCTACGCACCCAAGACTTATCTCGTATTTTTTTCTAACCAAGTAACCCTCGGGAATGCAAATGCTTGTTTAAAAGGGCAGCCTTGCGCGTGCGGCAATGTCGTCAAATTAGCAACACTTGCGTGCCCACGTTGGTCAGCTGAAACAGCTGCGCGATGTGCTCGTTATAAAGCCCGATGCAGCCGTTCGACGATTTCCGCCCAATTTTGCGCGTATCGTGGGTCCCATGGATGCGGTAGAACTTCCAGCTGAGATACAAAGCATGTGATCCCAATGGGTTATCCGGTCCTGGCGGGATGTATTTTGGCCATTCAGGGTTCCGTTTCAGCATGTTCGGCGTCGGCGACCAGCTGGGGCCATCAACCTTGCGGATGACCGAAGTCCGACCCCGGCGGGTCAGATCATCGGACAAAGGCACCGAAGAGGGGAACAATTTGTAGACCGATTCATCCTCTGACCAGTAATGCAGCGCCCGGCTATCGATATCGACGAGAATCGCCCCTTTGCGCAGATTGTCGAAATAGGGCCTCCAGTTTTTGGCGCGGAAGGCCGAGATATTGCGTTTGACCGGCGGTTCCGGCTCTGGCGGCGGGCGCAGGGGATCATAGGCAACATCCTCGTCCTGCGCGACACCTTCGGCGAGGGCCGGAGAGGACAGCAGCGCCGCCGACCCTGCCAGAAATTGGCGCCGGGACGGTTTATCAAACAGACTGTGGGTCATGGTCTTTCCCTGCAGGTAAACATCAAAATACTGGCGGTATATTATGGCTCTTAAGCCTCAGTCGCAAATCAAACCGCCGATTAAGGGTCCCGAATGGCCGACGCAGGTTTGCACCTGCGCCTCAGGAAGGCTAAGTGCAGGAACAATGAAACTGAGCGAGATGCATGATGACGCGTGTTTTCCTGATCCTGGCTGCTGCCTTCGTTACCCTTGCTGCGGCCTGCACTCCGGTCCCTCAGACGGGTGAGGGCGGCGGAACAGTCTACAGGATCCGCAATGCCGACAAAGTACAGATCCGTATGCTCGATTCGGTTAATGCGCTGCGCCAGGCGGCCTCTGCCCCGCAGGTCCAGCTGAATGCCCAGCTGAACGCCGCTGCCGCCACCCATTCGCGTGACATGTCGGTTCAGAACCGTCCCTGGCACTTCGGCTCAGACGGGTCCTCGCCGCTGGATCGCGTCGCCCGCACTGGCTACCCCGGCTCCATGCTGGGCGAGGCGATTTCGGAAACCTACGAGAACGAGCTTCAGACCCTGACCGCCTGGATGGAAGACCGCGGTACCCGCGCGGTGATTCTGGATCCCAAGGCCACCAACATGGGCTTTTCCTGGTACCAGGAACCCAACGGCAAGATCTGGTGGACGCTGGTGATGGGCAACTAAAAGCCCGCTCACCGGGCAGCTCTGCCCCAGGCTATCGGGACAGGCTGCGGATTCTCGACGCCCTCAGGGGCGCAGGGAAATCAGGGTGCCGGTCTGAACCATGGCGTAGACCTCTTCGATCTCGTGGTTCTTGACGGCGATACAGCCTGCTGTCCAATCCTTGACCCGCGCCGCACGCTTGCGGTCCTTGTGGTCATTCGGCTCTCCGTGAATGAAGATCTCTCCACCCGGCTTTTTCCCCAAGGATTGAGCATGGGCGACATCCGCCGAGTTGGGATAAGAAATGCCCACCGACAGGTGAAAGCTGCTGTTCGGGTTGCGACGGTCGATCAGATAGGTGCCTTCCGGCGTCTTACCGTCGCCTTCGACACGCTTGGCCCCGTCTGGCGCAAAGCCAAGATCGACCTCATATTCGCGCAACACATCCTCGTTGTTGAGAAGATACATTTTACGCGCGCCCTTGTTGACCACAATCGAGGTCACCTCGGGGCCTGAATAGCTTTTGAACTTGCTCTCAGCCTGGCTGCACCCTGCAACCATCGCACAAGAAACCGCTCCGAGCCCGAATAACCGCCTGTCCATTTTTGAACCTGTTTTTATTGACTGCCTGAGGCGCAGAATACCTGAAAATTTCCGAACTCGAAATCACTTCTTTGTCTGCTGATCCACCGCCGCGCTGTCGGAAAGGCGCCGTTCGATGGCCTCCAGCCGCGCCAGAACCTCGTCGCGGTAAGCGCCAGTGCGCTGGTCGTCTTCTTCGGAATGGGCATCCTGCATGGAGTTCACGATAAGACCCACCAGAAGGTTCACCACGGCAAAGGTCGTGACCATGATAAACGGCACGAAGAAGGCCCAGGCATAGGGGTAGACCTCCATCACCGGGCGCACGATTCCCATCGACCAGCTTTCCAGCGTCATGATCTGGAACAGGGAATAGGCGCTGAGGCCAAGATCACCGAACCATTCTGGGAAACTATGACCGAACAGTTTGGTCGCCATCACCGCGCCAATATAGAAAATGATCGCCATCAGCAGGAACACCGAGCCCATCCCCGGCAGCGCGGTGATGAAACCCTCCACCACGCGGCGCAGGCGGGGGGCTACCGAGATAACCCGCAAAACCCGCAGGATCCTGAGCGCTCGCAGCACCGACAGCCCCTGTGCCCCCGGCACCAGCGCGATACCGACGATGACGAAATCAAAAACGTTCCAGCCGCTGACAAAGAACCGCAGTCGCGCCACCAAAAGCTTGGCCAGAATCTCGGCAACGAAAATGGACAGGCACAGGTAGTCGATGAAATGGATGATCGGACCGATCCGCTCCATAATCCCGGCCGAGGTCTCCATCCCTAGCGTGACCGCGTTGATCAGGATGACCGTCGTCACGAACCGGCTGAACCGGTGACTGTCCAGGATCTTGCGAAGGGTCTGCATCACGCTCATCAATCCAGTCTGTTGGGTGCCTGTCAGCTGTCCAGCGTGAAGCTGGCAGCCAGTTCGGTATGGGCGGACCAGCGGAACTGGTCAACCACCTGGACCCAGTTCAGACGATAGCCCGCGGCGACCAGCGTCTTTGCGTCGCGGGCAAAGGTCACCGGGTTGCAGGAAACATAGGCAATGACCGGCGTGCGGGCCTGTGCCAGCTGGGCAATCTGCGCCTCGCCACCCGCGCGGGGCGGGTCGATGACCGCAGCGTCGAAATGGGCGCCAAAGGGGTTCAGATCCTCAGGCAGCAACGGATTGCGGAACAGATCGCGGACTTCGGAGGTGATCTTTTTCAGCCCCTGCGCCCGGCGCCAGCCCGCATCCAGGGCGGCAATCATGTCCCGCTCGCCCTCGACTGCGTGAACTTCGGCATCCTGCGCCAGCGGCAGGGCGAAAGTGC
Organism: Phaeobacter sp. CAU 1743; assembly: GCF_039839315.1. Classification (NCBI taxonomy): domain Bacteria; kingdom Pseudomonadati; phylum Pseudomonadota; class Alphaproteobacteria; order Rhodobacterales; family Roseobacteraceae; genus Phaeobacter; species Phaeobacter sp. CAU 1743. The sequence goes on from NZ_JBDOQR010000062.1 coordinate 11,161, forward strand.
CACATCCCGCAAAAAGGTCGACAAGGCGTTTGGCGCCTTTGGTGATTTCCTGAACGGCAGACAGCAGCGCCGCCTCGCCATCCTTGGTGGCTTGCAGAAACGATCCCGGCGGCGGGCAGACGCGGGCGGGACCAAAAGCCTGCACCGGGGGCTGCTCCATCAGCACCTGCTCATCCCCCCAGGTCAGTCGGGCCACGCCGTTCTGACCGGCGATGCGCGCCAGTTCCAGCCGCAGGGAGCCATCCAGGGGCTTGCCCTCCCGCACCATCACGTCCAGTCCGACCTCGGATGTGGTCAGCGTGACAGAAAGGGGCGCCTTGCGGCTGGCCCCGGCCATGGCGAGTTCCTCGGCCAATGGAATGGCCCGGATCAACGCCGGATCCAGCAGCTGGCAATCCGGAATCGGGGTGATCACATCCGATGCACGCCCGTGAAACCCCGCCATCGCGCCCTTCTTGGTGCGGCGCACGGTCAGGGTGGCGCGGCGGCGGCTGCGCGACGGCGAGGTATGGATGGGGCGGAATTCGGTCTCAAGCCCCTGCGCCCGCAGCGCGGTTTTCACCACCTCGACCTTCCAATCGGCGACAAAGGCATCGCTAGCGTGCTGCAACTGGCAGCCACCACAGGGTTTATAGTGTCGGCAGGGCGCCTGCACGCGGGTTTCGGAGGGCGTTTCGATCCGCACTTCGGTCAGCTGGCTGCCGCTGACTATGCCGCTGACCACCTCTCCCGGCAGGGTGCGGGGGGCGAACAACGGGCCTTCGGCGACCCCGTCGCCCTGTTGGCCAAGACGGGTGATCGTAGCTGTGGTTCTGGCTGCATCTGTCATGTAGCGTAGATAGCCTGCGCAGACCCCGCGCAAAAGAGCCAAACGGCACGGGGCGGGTAAAGCCTCCTACGCCGGTGGCTATTCGGCAGCTTCGGTCGAGTCTTCGTCGGTGCAGATAAAACCGCCGGACTGACGTGCCCAGAACTGCGCATATCGCCCGCCCTGCGCCAAAAGATCCTCGTGGCTGCCCACCTCGACCATCTGGCCCTGATCCATCACGATGATCCGATCCATTTCGCTGAGCGTGGACAGGCGGTGAGCGATGGCCAGAACCGTCTTGCCCTCCATTACCCGTTCCAGCGCGGTCTGGATCGAGGCTTCTACCTCGGAATCCAGCGCCGAGGTTGCCTCGTCCAGAACCAGGATCGGCGCATCCTTCAGGATCGCGCGGGCCAGGGCGATCCGCTGACGCTGACCGCCGGACAGTTTGACGCCACGCTCGCCCAGATGCGCCTCATAGCCCTCGCGCCCCTGACCGTCCGCAAGGTCCTGAATGAATTCATGCGCCTCGGCTTTCTGTGCGGCGGCGATCAGCTCTACCTCGCTGGCATCCGGGCGGCCATACAGGATATTGTCGCGGGCGGAGCGATTGAACATCGCGGTTTCCTGCGTGACCATGCCGATCTGCCGCCGCAGGCTGTCCTGTGTGACGCCAGTGATGTCCTGCCCATCGATCAGAACGCGCCCCTCTTCGGCATCGTAAAGCCGCAAGAGCAGCGACACCAAGGTCGACTTCCCGGCGCCCGAAGCCCCGACAATGCCCAGTTTCTCCCCCGGTTTGATGGTCAGGTCGATGCTGCGCACGCCGCCGATATTGCGGCCATATGAGAAACTGACGTGATCGAAATGCACCTGTCCCTCGCGCACCACCAGATCGCAGGCATCTTCGGAATCGGTGATGCGGTCGAACCGGGCCAGCGTCTTGATGCCGTTCTCCACCTCGCCCACGTTGGCGTAAATCCCCATCAGCGCAAAGCTGAGCCAGCCGGTCATCTGTGCCAACCGGATCGCGATGGTGCCCGCCGCCACGATATCGCCTTCGCTGGCCTGTCCGCCCTGCCACAGGAGCAACGATGCACCGATCATCATCACCGGAAGAACACCGGCGCAGCCCATCAGGCAGAAGCGGAAGCTCGCCGACAGGGTGCCAAGATGCAGCCTAGCATCGCGGTAGCCCGCCATGGCATCCTTGGCGCTTTCTTCCTCGTTACCAGCATGGGCGAAAAGCTTCACCGTCTTGATATTGGTGATCGTGTCGACCACCTGCCCCGACACCATGGCCCGCGCCCCGGCCATCTTGCCCGAGCGTTCGCGGACGCGCGGTAGGAACCAGCGGATCAGGCTGAAATAGCCGATGAGCCAGATCGCAAACAGCCCGGTGATCCGCCAATCGATCGACCCCAGAAGGGCAAAGGTACTGATCAGCGCCGCAAGGCCAAAGATCACTACATTGATCCCCTCGACCGCGACCTGGGTCATGGCATTGGCGGTCTGCATCTGCTTTTGCGCAATGCGCCCCGCAAAATCATCGTCGAAATAGCTGACCGACTGGCCCAAAACCCAAGTGTTGATCCGCGACAGGATCAGCGGCGAAATGAAAGGCTGCACCAGCACCGCATTGGCAAAGGCGCCGAGCCCCAGAATCGCCGGGCGAAACAGCAGGAAGAAGGCCGCAAAGGCCACCACCACCAGCATATGTTCGGCAAAGAAGGCCTGCGGCCCGGCATCAACCGCCGTGTCGATGATGAACCCCAGAAGAAAGGCATTGAGCGTATCCATACCGCCGGCCATCACCGACAGGATCGTGAACAACCCAAGCACTGGCCAAGCCCCCGCCAGCGCCCAGCGCGCAAAGGCCACAAGCGTTTCAGGCGGCGGCCCTGCGGCAGGCCGGAACGGATTGAGACGCCGGTCGAGAAAGGATTTCAGCATTGTTCTTCTGCCTCTGCGTTCAGAAAGCCACCCGATTGGCGTGCCCAGAATTGTGCATATAGGCCGCCCTGCTGCAAAAGCGCGTCATGGCTGCCCTGTTCGGCAATCCGTCCCTGATCCAGCACCAGAATGCGGTCCATCTGGGCGATGGTGGACAGGCGGTGGGCGATGGCAATCACCGTCTTGCCCTCCATCATGCCATAAAGGGTCTCCTGAATGGCGGCCTCGACCTCGGAATCGAGCGCCGAGGTTGCCTCGTCCAGTAACAGAATCGGTGCGTCCTTGAGAATGACCCGCGCCAGGGTGATCCGCTGACGCTGCCCGCCAGAGAGTTTCACGCCGCGCTCGCCCACATGGGCGTCATATCCTGTGCGCCCCTGCGGGTCCTCCAGATCCAGAATGAACTCCTGCGCCTGGGCCTGCCGGGCGGCGGCGAGCATCTCTTCCTCACTGGCATCTGGGCGGCCATAGAGCAGATTGTCCCGCACCGACCGATGCAGCAACGCGCTGTCCTGCTGCACCATGCCGATATTCTGGCGCAGGCTGTCTTGCGTCACCTGCCGGATGTCCTGCCCATCGATCAGAATTTGCCCCCGGTCCGGATCGTAGAACCGAAGCAAAAGCTTCACGAGCGTCGATTTGCCCGCACCAGAGCGCCCGATCAGGCCGATCTTCTCACCCGGTTTGATGGTCAGGCTGATGCTGTCCAGCCCGCCTGCCTCGCGGCCATAATGGTGCGACAGATCCCGCAGCTCGATCTCTCCCGCGCTCAGTTGCAAAGGCTGCGCTTCAGGCTGATCGACCAGCGTGATTGGCTGGGCAATCGTACGCATCCCCTCGGCCACCACGCCCAGCTGGCGGAAAAACGATGTCAGCGCCCACATGATCCAGCCGGTCATCGCGTTGAGCCGCAGCGTCAGTGCGGTGGCCGCCGCCACCACCCCGACCGAGGCCGCACCCTGCATCCACAACAGGAAGGCCCAGCCGACGACGCCAACGATCAGCAGCCCGTTCAGCATGACCAGAACCCCATCCATGACGGTGAAGATCCGCATCTCTTCCTGAAAGGTCGTGCGCGCGTCCTCGATCGCCTCTTTGGCATAGGAAAGCTCACGATCGTCATGGGCGAACATCTTGACCGAATGGATGTTGGAATAGCTGTCCACCACCCGCCCCGTCACGGTGGAGCGCGCATCGGAGGCCGCTTCGCTGGCCGGGCCCACGCGCCGCACGGTCCAGCGCACCAGCAGCGCATAAAGCGCGAACCAGATCGCCAGCGGCAGCATCAGCCGCGCGTCGGCGGCAAAGAGCAGCACCGCAGCCCCCACCAGATAGGCCAGTGAAAAGGTGATGGCGTCAAAGACCTGAAACACCACCTCTCCGGCGGCCGGGGGCGTCTGCATGATCCGGTTGGCAATGCGGCCGGCAAAATCGTTTTCGAACCAGCTGACCGATTGGCGCAGCACATGCCGATGTGCCCGCCAGCGGATGAGCGTGCCGAAATTGGGCAGGATCGCATTGTTCAGCAGCAGCACATCCACCAGCTGCAGGGCGGGCCGCAGGAACAGGATCAAAAGGGCGACGACGATCAGCTCAGTGCCGTGATCCTGCCAGACCTGAGCAGGCGTGCCGCCCAGCAGATCCACCACCCGGCCCATGTAATAGATCAGCCCGATCTCGATGGCGGCCACCACCACCGACATCATCGCCGTCAGCACAAAGACGCGTTTGAAGGGCTGGGCATAGTCGCGCAGAAACGGCCAGAGCCGCGTCGGAGGCACGTCTTTTTCGGGATAGTCGCAATAGGGATCGATGAGGTTTTCAAAGAAACGAAACATGGGCGGGTGCTCCAATCACTTGAGCAAATTATGGAATGCGGACATGCGTCAGATGGGTGCCGTCAAGGCCCCCTGACAAACGGCTGGTATCGCGTTAGCTGTACCAGATCCCGTAATACATGAGCATTCCTCCCGGTGCCTGTCGTCCACGACTGCCCAATGGATAATCACCCATCCTGCCTTTGTCACCCCGTTTGTCTCAGCTTGCGACTCCGCGGGGGGAGGATCAGCCGTTCAGCCGTGCCAGCAATGCCGCGCGATCAAGGGAAAACCCCGAGGCGATCCAATCCGATTCCAGCTGTTTCAACGCCGCGCCCAGCGCCGCACCACTAAGGTCTGGCATCAGGTCCCGCGCCGCCACAGGGCAGGTCTGGGCGCTGCCGTGATCCGCTGCCGACAGCGCGTCCGGCGCCAGGGGCTGCTCCAACAGCGCCGCACGCAGGAGCAGCGCATCGCGCCCCTGTTCCGCGCCTAGCCGATACCCCAGCTCACCCGCGCCCAGGGTGCCGGTCGCAGCCTCATAAAGACGCTCCAGCCTGCGCGCCTGATCCTTGCTGAGCCGGAGCGATTCTTGCAGGTCTGCGCCGCCACTGATCGCAGCCAGCCGCCGGATCGGATCGGCAGAAAGCCCAGCCTCGCCCTCAAGATGCACAAGCGGCGCCAGAGCGCGATCATCCGCCCCCGGCAGGATCTGTCCCAGAACCCCGGTCTGGCGCATTACCGCCACCGCAGGCGCCGGATCCGGCGCGCCGAGCAGCTTCAGCAGTTCTGCCCCCACCCGTTCGCGCGAAAGTTTCCCCAGCCCGTCGAGGTTAGCCGCAATCGCAGCCAGCGCCTCGGGATCGAAACCTGCAGCCTGATCGCCATACCAGGCATGGAACCGGAAATAGCGTAGCGAGCGCAGGTAATCCTCACGGATGCGGTGGTCTGCCGTGCCGATAAACCGGATGCGCCGGGCCTGAAGGTCGGGCATCCCGCCCAAAGGATCGACAATGCTGCCGTCTGGGCGCGCATAAAGCGCGTTCACGGTAAAATCCCGGCGCGCGGCGTCCTCGGCGATATCGGTGGAAAAGGCAACGACGGCGCGGCGGCCATCGGTGTCCACATCCTTGCGAAAGGTGGTGATCTCATGCGGGATACCGCCCTTGATCAGCGTCACGGTGCCATGGTCGATGCCGGTCGGAACGGCGCGGATCCCGGCCTGTTCGGCCAGCGCCAGCACGGTGTCCGGCGGCACATCCGTGGCGATATCAAGATCCGAGACTGGCACCCCCAGCAGTGCATTGCGCACACATCCGCCCACGAACAGCGCTTGCGCGCCCGCCTCTGTCAGCGCGGCGCAGACGGCCTGCGTCTCGGGCGCATGCAGCCAGGGTTGGTCGATCCGCATCAGCTCTGCATCCGGTCTGCAAACTGGCGCAGCATCCGTGCGGTGGCCCCCCAGATGTAATAGGGACCATAGGGCACAGTGTAATACCGCCGCCGCGTACCCCGCCAGCGGCGCGATTCGATGATGTAATTGGCCGGATCCAGAACATGGGAGAGCGGCACCGAGAAGACCTCGGCCACCTCGCCCGCCTCGGGGCGGATGTCAAACTCTGACCTGAGCAGTGCCACCACCGGCGTGACGGTGAAACTGGTGACCGTTTCATGGGTCGGCAGCGCGCCCAGAACCTCGGGCAGATCCTGCGGCAGACCGATCTCCTCCCAGGCTTCGCGCAGGGCAGTATGAGTGACATCCCTATCGCCCTCGTCCACCTTGCCGCCCGGAAAGGCGATCTGCCCCGGGTGGTGTTTGAGCGCAGAAGACCGTTTTGTCAGGATGACCCGCGGGGCACCTGAGGCCAACGAGATCGGCACCAGAACGCCGGCCGGGCGCAGCTTGCGCGCCTGCGGCAGGGACATCTCCGGATTGAGGTCAAAATCCGAGGACCCCGCATCCGGGCCGCTTTGCACGGCCATGGAAAGGCGCAGTTTCAGGTCCTCGGGAGTGTCATACATATTGTCGGTCGCTCAGCTCGCTTTGGTCAGGACGGCGGGTTTTCGGCCTCAAAGCCCAGCGTCTTCGGGTCCAAATCGTAATGGGCGCCGCAGAACTGGCAATCGGCGGTCACCCGGCCGTCCTCTGTGGTCATCGTCTCCAGATCCTTGGCCGAGTAGATCGACAGGCTGTTGCGCACCCGCTCTTCCGAGCAGGTACAGCCAAACTGCACCGCCTGCGCATCATAGACGCGCGGCTGTTCCTCGTGGAACAGTCGGACCAGAAGATCGGTCGGCGAGACCGTTGGGCCGATCAGTTCCAGATCCTCAACCGTGGCCAGCAGCATATTGACCCGGTTCCAGTTTTCCGCGGTCTCTTCCGGGATCAGATCCGCCGCATTGAGGATATCCCCGGTACCCTGCAGCTCCGCCGCAAAGGGCGACGCCTTGGGCATGTGTTGCAGCATCATGCCACCCGCGCGCCAGCGTTCGGAGACGCCCGGCTCGGACGATTTCCCAAAGCTGAGGCTGAACCGCGTGGGCAGCTGCTCGGACTGGGCGAAATAGGCCTCGGCGCAGGCAGAAAGCGAACCGCCCGCCAGCGGTGTGATCCCCTGATAGGGCTGCATATCGTGGCCCTGGTCGATCATGATGGCAAAATACCCCTCGCCCACCTGATCAAAGGGCAGGCCGGGCTCCAGCCGGGAGGGATCATAGCTGGCATAGGCGCGGATCCGGGCCGGATCGCCCTCTTTCTCTGGTGCATAGTAATCGGTGGCGATCATCCGCACGGCGGCGCCCTTGGACTGCACCTGCAGCGACAGTTTCCAGCGCAGTTTGATGGTCTGGCCGATCAGAGCGGTCAGCAGGGCCATTTCGGCCACCAGCGCCTCCACCTGGGGCGGATAGTCGTGCTGTTTCAGAATACCATCCAGAACGCCGTCAAGACGCGCGACGCGGCCGCGCATGTCCGAGGCATCAAGCTGGAAGGGCAGGACCGTATCGTCCCACGCGATTTTCGAACCAAGTGTCATGGGGTTTCCTTACACGCCGGAGGTTGGCATATCGAGCCTATATAGGGTTTTGCCATTCGGAGTGAAGGGGGCGCATGTGATCAGACGTTTTGGAAAGCCGCCCGAAGCGGGGCGAAGCTACAGGCTGCGGCCCGGAATCTATGCGCTGCTTCCGCGCGACGGGCAATTGCTGCTGACCTGCCAGATGGATCCGGGGCCGGACATCCAGCTGCCCGGCGGCGGCATTGACCCCGGCGAATCGCCCCTGCCCGCGCTGCATCGGGAGGTTTATGAGGAAACCGGATGGAGTATCGCCGCGCCACGTCGCCTTGGTGCGTTCCGGCGGTTCGTCTTCATGCCGGAATACGATCTCTGGGCGGAGAAACTCTGCCATATCTATATGGCCCGTCCGCTGCAGCGCTTGGGCCCTCCGCTGGAGCCCGGCCACGAGGCGCTGTGGATGCCCGCTGATGAAGCCGTTACGCACCTCGGCAACCCCGGGGATCGCCATTTTGCCGCCCGGTTCTGCCCGTAGGGAAAATGAGGACCGTCCACCACACAACATAGCCCCGGGGGCACTCCCGCGCGTGACTTGAACGGCCCACTGGGCCTTCGGTCCCCCTTGGGCATGGCAGCGCGCAAGCGCGCTGCGGTGGGATTCCATAGGGTGGGTTGTGTTTATGGGTGGCGTTAGAAGCATGACCGCTGCACGCCCTGGCGTGCAGCCCGGCCCAACAAGAGCCGATGATCGTTGATCATCAGGCGATTGGCGGGAGAGCCCTGCCGAAACGATCCCGGCCCAGGGATACGGTCCGGATTACGGTCCTTCGTATTCGAACAGGGTGGCGGAAACGTCATCCTCCAGCCCGTGCTCTGGCGATAGGATCTGGGTCAGGTTCCAGTAGAGATCGTCCAGGAACTCCTTGCCGGACTGGCTGCTGTCGCATTTGCGGATCAGTTCGAGCAGCCCCTCGGCCTCCAGCATCTCACCGGATTCCAGGCGCGCTTCGGTAAAACCATCGGAGTAGAGCAGCAGCCGGTCGCCCTTTTCCATCACCAGCTCTTCCTGGCTGTAGCCGATATCCGGCACCAGACCGACGGGGACCCCGCCTTTGCCGATGAATTCAGCGGTTCCGTCCTTGCGCAGCAGCAAGGGGTGCGGATGCCCGGCCTGCACCATCTTCAGCACGCCGCTGCGCAGATCGACGATGCAATAAGCCATGGTGAAGTATTCTTCGATGCCGGTATCCGCGATCAGGCGGGCGTTCAGCATGCTGGCCACCTCTTCCGGCTGCCGCAGCGCATAGAATCGGTTGAACCGCTTTTCCATGCCGACGTTCTGGTCGAAATAGGTCGAAGACAGGTAGCCACCCAGTCGTGCGGTCATCATCGCCGAGGTGATACCGTGGCCCGATACATCGATGGAATAGAAGCCGATTCGATTGACGCCCGGACAAAACATGCCCACCAAATCGCCACCGATATGGCCACAAGGCTTCAAAAGCAGGCTGACGGTCGAGGAGCCAAACGACTTGGACAGCTCCGGCACCAGTGATTCCTGAATCTTGCGCGCCTGAATCAGATCCTTGTCGATCGCGTCATAAACCCGCTGCAACTCACCCAGGGTTTCCGAGACGATCCGGTTCTTCTCGGACAGCTCACGCTGCATCCGCAGGATCCGTTCTCCGGCCGAAATCCGCGCCCGCAGCTCATCCGAGCTGACCGGTTTGGTGAGGAAATCATCAGCCCCTGCATCCAGGCCTTCGGCGACTTCGTTCTTTTCACTCTTGGAGGTCAGAAGGATGAAATAGCTATATTTATCAGTTCCCTGAGCCCGGAATTCACGGCAGAACTCGATACCGTTCATGCCAGGCATCATCCAGTCGCTGAGGATAAGATCCGGCGGATCGTTCCGGCAGATTTCCATCGCCTGTTCGCCGCCCTCGGCTTCAAGAACGTCAAAACCCCATTTCTTCAGAGACGCGACAAGAATTCGGCGCTGCAGCCGACTATCATCGACAACCAGCACACGGTTGATCGATCCGCTCATAGCGTCTTCCTCATGGTCCACGGGACTGTCTGGCAGCAACTAACGACACCTCAATACACTAGCAAGGAATTTGCCCACAATAGCGGGCATTATCCAGCCAGTTCTTTAACAGGTTATGAAGCGGAAAGATTGAACTCACCACCTGCTTTCACTTTAAATTTACCCGTGGGACGTTATGAAATACTTACCAGGAAACAAGAAGCAGGACTTGGATTATGATTAACTGGCCTCGCGTCAAGGAACTTCGCCAGGAAGTAGGGGAAGAGGACTTCGATGAGGTTGTGGAGCTCTTCCTGGAGGAGGTAGAGGGCGTCATCAGCAAACTTCGCACTGGAGATCGCGGCGCCTTGGAGCAGGACCTTCATTTCCTCAAAGGCAGCGCAATGAATCTGGGTTTTGATGCCTTCTCTGACCTCTGTCTTGCCGGAGAGCGTCAATCAGCCGGCGGCGCCGCCGGATCGGTCGATCTGGATGCGGTGATCTCTTCCTATGAGAAATCCAAAACGCAGTTTCTGGCAGAACTGCCCAACCTGAACTGATCGACCTCCGGCCTCAAAGGCTGGTGACCGCCTCCACTGCCAGCTCCGAATCCGTCAGATCAGGAACTGCGCCAGCGTTTCGTCATTGGTGATATCGGTATAGGTCATGCCTGCCTCATCCAGGCGGGCAAAAAGCGCGGCGAAATTCTCCGGGCGCTTGGTCTCAATCCCGATCAGAACCGAGCCAAAGTTGCGCGCCGATTTCTTCAGGTATTCGAACCGTGCGATATCGTCCTCCGGGCCGAGGATGTTGAGGAATTCCTTCAGCGCGCCGGGCCGCTGCGGCAGACGCAACAGGAAGTATTTCTTGATGCCCGAATAGCGCAGGGCACGTTCCTTGACCTCTGGCAGACGTTCGAAATCGAAATTCCCGCCCGAGGTGACACACACGACGCTTTTACCGCGAATCCAGGAGCGCACATCGTTCAGCGCCTCGACCGACAGCGCGCCAGCGGGTTCCAGCACGATGCCTTCGACATTCAGCATCTCGATGATGGTGGTGCAGATCCGGTCCTCTGAAATGGCGATCACATCCGGCAGCGGGATGTGTTTCAGAAGGTCAAAGGGCTGTGCGCCGATGGTGCCCACCGCGGCGCCATCGACAAAGGTATCAACCTTGTCCAACGCCACCGGATGCCCCGCCGTCAGCGCCGCGCGCAGGCAGGCCCCGCCTGTGGGTTCGGCAAAGAGGCAATGCACCGCATCGCCAAAAAAGGTCGCAACGCCCGAGGACATGCCACCCCCGCCCACCGGCAAAATCACATGGTCGGGGATCCCGCCAAGCTGCTCTTCGATTTCCACCGCGATTGAGGCCTGACCTTCGATCACATCGCTGTCGTCAAAGGGCGACAGGAAATGCCCACCCTCCCGCGCGCACCACTCTTGTGCAGCAGACAGCGTGTCGTCGAAATAGTCGCCGATCAGGTGCACCTCGATATTGTCACCGCCGAACATGCGGGTCTTCTGAATCTTTTGCTGCGGCGTTGTCACCGGCATGAAGATCACCCCGCGCTTGCCCAGATGCTTGCACATGAAGGCGACGCCCTGCGCGTGATTGCCGGCCGAGGCGCAGACAAAGAGATCCTGATCGGGCTGTTTGCGCATGGCGTTGAGCGCGCCGCGAATCTTGTAGGAGCGGACCGGGCTCAGATCCTCACGCTTGAGGTAGATATCCGCCCCGAACCGTTCGGAAAGGTGAACATTGCGCTGCAAAGGCGTTGCGGGAAACACCTCGCGCATGGCCGCCTCGGCGGCGCGGGCGGCATCTTTGAACCGGGTCTGAAAATCGCTCATACCCTTTCAGTGGCGCAAGCCCGCCCCCAAGGCAAGGGGCAGGCGCAAAGCATGCAAAAGAATACCGGTGAGCGGGTCGTCGTCAGATCGGGCGACCCTGCACGTAATGGCCATAAAGGGTGGTCAGGATACTCACATTAACCAGCGTCATCACCAACGCCGCGCCAAGCGAGAAGATGAAGCCAAGCGGCGCAAAGACCATCATCGAGGCCCCGACGATGAACTGCAGCAACAACTGCACGAGGATCAGAACCACGAACAGCATGATCGCCGTTCCCGCCGTCCCGCGCGTCGCCTGTAGAGACTGGCTCATGCTGAGCCGTTCGCCGATGGCCGCCGCCGGCAACATGGGCAACAGCCGGAACAGAAAAACGCCCACAAAAACAAAGGCCGCAATGGCCAGGATCATCGCGATAACGGGCGGAAAGACCGCAGCAGACATCATCACGACCATTCCGATGACAACAGCGGAAACAAGCCCCATCACAAGCGCAAGGATCAGAGACACACCGATGTAGGCCAGGATGCGCCCGCCACGAAAAGGCGGGATCCAGCCTTGGGGATATTCCTCAAGCAACACGAAACGGTGCCAGTTCACAAACACCCAGAGCTCCAGGATGATGAAAACCACGGCAGCCAGAAACAGCGGACCGGCAAGGGCAGGATCCACGGTCGGAACGCCGTTTGCGTCCATATGCATGGCTTCTGACATCAGCCCACCAAAGAAGGCCACAAACAGCACAACTCCGATCAGAACGGGCACAAGAGCGATGCGGAGGGCGTCGCGCCAGTTGCGCAGCACCATGTTGAGGGAATGCGAAAATATCTTCCAACTGATCACGGGAAATGTCTCCTGAAAAACAACTTTCCTTTCTTCTTGCACGTATTGCGCGCAGCAAGACAAGGAAAACCCGGCGAACCTTGCCCTTCTCTGCAAAACCCGCTACCCCGCAAACGTTCTGATCAAGAGGAAAACCCATGTCCGCGCCCAAAAAAGTTGTGCTGGCCTACTCTGGCGGCCTTGATACGTCGATCATCCTGAAATGGCTGCAGACCGAATATGGCTGCGAGGTGGTGACCTTTACCGCCGATCTGGGCCAGGGCGAAGAGCTGGAGCCCGCCCGCAAGAAGGCCGAGATGCTGGGCATCAAGCCGGAAAACATCTACATCGAAGATGTCCGCGAAGAGTTCGTGAAGGATTTCGTCTTCCCGATGTTCCGTGGCAACGCCCTGTACGAAGGCGAGTACCTGCTGGGCACCTCGATCGCGCGTCCACTGATCTCCAAGCGCCTCGTGGAAATCGCCGCTGAAACCGGCGCCGACGCCGTGGCCCACGGCGCCACCGGCAAGGGTAACGACCAGGTGCGTTTCGAACTGGCGGCCTATGCGCTGAACCCTGACATCAAGGTGATCGCGCCCTGGCGTGAATGGGACCTGACCTCGCGCACGCGCCTCTTGGAATTCGCCGAGAAGAACCAGATCCCGATCGCCAAGGACAAGCGCGGCGAAGCGCCTTTCTCGGTCGATGCGAACCTGCTGCACACCTCTTCCGAGGGCAAAGTGCTGGAAGATCCCGCCGAGCAGGCACCCGACTACGTCTACCAGCGCACCGTGAACCCCGAGGATGCACCGGATACGCCGGAAATCATCACCATCGGTTTCGAGCAGGGCGATGCGGTTTCGATCAACGGCGAGGCGATGAGCCCGGCCACCATCCTGACCGCGCTGAACGACTATGGCCGCAAGCATGGCATTGGCCGTCTCGATTTCGTGGAAAATCGCTTTGTCGGCATGAAATCCCGCGGCATCTACGAGACCCCCGGCGGCACCATCCTGCTGCAGGCGCACCGTGGCATCGAGCAGATCACCCTCGACAGTGGCGCAGGCCACCTGAAGGATTCGATCATGCCCCGCTATGCCGAGCTGATCTACAACGGTTTCTGGTACAGCCCCGAGCGTGAAATGCTGCAGGCCCTGATCGACAAGAGCCAAGAACACGTCACCGGTACCGTGACCCTGAAACTCTACAAAGGGTCGGTCTTTGTGGTGGCACGTGATTCCGAGCATTCGCTCTACTCCGAGGCCCACGTAACCTTTGAAGAAGACGCCGGCGCCTACAATCAGGAAGACGCGGCAGGCTTTATCCAGCTGAACGCCCTGCGCCTGAAATTGCTGGCCGCACGCGACCGTCGGCTGAAAAAATGAGTGACGACTACGACATAGACGGCGATTTCGAGGACGATTTCGAAGAAGAGCTGGAAATGTTCGTCGAAGCCCAGGACACGGTCTGGTCCGATGTCCTGAGCGAACTTTCTGCGGGCAAAAAGACGAGCCACTGGATGTGGTTCGTCTTCCCGCAACTGGCCGAGCTTGGCAAATCCCACATGGCACAGCTTTACGGGATCGAGGATCTGGCCGAGGCCAAGGCCTATCTGGGTCACGAGGTCCTCAGCGCCCGTCTGGTCGAGGTGTCCCGCCTGATGCTGTCGCACGCAGATCAGGATGCCGCCGAGATCCTCGGCAAGGTCGACGCCAAGAAACTGCGCTCTTCCATGACGCTGTTTGCCGCCGTGCCGGATGCACCGGGCGAATTCAAACAGGTCCTTGATGAATTTTACAGCGGCAGCCCCTGTCCGCTGACGATCGAGGCACTGGCAAGCGCCTGAGGCTCGCCTCCCGCTTGGTCATGCTTGCCCAGCGCAAATCCCTTGCCTAACGCTCACGTCAGGCAAGAGGAGATTCCCTGATGGCACTTCACGACATCGCCGCCGGTATCCAGTCCGGCCTATCCGGAAAAAGCTTTGACGGCTCGCTGAAATTCGACTGCGGCGAGGAGGGCGTCATCGTTCTGGCCGATGGCACGGCAACCACCGAGGACAGCGAAACAGACTGCACCCTGCGCCTGTCTGAGGACAATCTGAAAAAGCTGCTGACCGGCAAACTGAACCCGATGACCGCCGTGATGATGGGCAAGATCAAGATCACCGGCGACATGGGCGTCGCCATGAAACTGGGCAAGCTGATCGGCTGACCAGCCTGCCCGTGAAGCGGCCTTAGATCTTCACCGCCTTCAACTGCTCGTAATAGGGCATCGCCTCCTCCAGCACTGGTTGCAGGTGTTCGGGCACCTCGGGCAGATCGCCTTCGGGACCGGCAAAACCGGTAGAGGTCCAGACCGCGCCATACCAAACCTCGGCCCAGACGCCATCGTCCTTGTGGCCGCCCTTGGGCCAGCTCAGCATCTTGGGCGAATAGGCAAGGCCGATGGCATCGCACATCTGTTCCAGCTTGGCGGCGGGGTCCTGGCGGATGTCATAGCTGTCCACCACCACTGGTGCCTGTCCCCAGCTGCGACAGAGATCATACAGCTCGGCCTGCTGACGAAAGCCGATATCGTCCAGGTTGGGATTCTGGCGTTTCGCCGCATAAGAGGCGATGACCCGTGCCGGATGGCGAATGAGGAACACATTGGTCACCTCCCGCATCCAGTCGCGCGGCATGCCAGGGATCATGTGCTGGCTCATATGTTTTTGATAATAAACTGGTTTTGCAGCCGGAATATCTCCGATCAGCATATCGGCCACCACTTTGGGATCCTGGCTCTGGCTGTCCATGATCTCTTCGCGCATGGGATGGTCGAGGCCGGTCATCTTCAGATAGGCGGCGTAAAAGGGCTCATCGACCACCGCGCAATCGCCACGGTTGCCAAAGGAATACATCATCGCCGTCGAGAGGTTCCGCGGCCCCGACCACATTGCAATCCGCATCAGGCGCACTCCTGCTCGATCAGACCCTTGTAGAGCGCCCGGATCCGTTTGGTCACCGGACCCATCTCGCCCGTGCCGATCTGACGCCCGTCGATATCGCCCACCGGGGTTTGCGCACCGAAGGTGCCGGTCAGGAAGGCCTCATCGGCGCCATAGGTGTCGACCAGCGAATAGTTGCGTTCAAACACCGGGATATCATTGGCGCGACACAGGTCGATCACCTTTTGCCGGGTGATGCCGTTCATGCAGTAATCCCCGGTCGAGGTCCAAACCTCGCCGTCGCGCACGATGAAGAAGTTGCAGGCGTTGGTGGTGTTCACAAAGCCGTTCACATCCAGCATCAGCCCTTCGTCCGCGCCCGCCTTTTCGGCGGCAATGCAGGCCAGGATACAGTTGAGTTTGGAATGGGAATTCAGCTTGGGATCCTGGCTCATCGGCAGGCCGCGAATATGGGGCACGGTCGCGAGCCGGATCGGGCGCGGCAGATGCGGGCGCGAATGCTCCATGATGATGACCATGGTCGGCCCCTGCTGCGACAGGCTGGGGTGCTGGAAGGGGCGCGTTTTTGGCCCGCGCGTCACCATCAGCCGGGCGTGGGCATCCGTGGTCATGCCGTTGGCCTTTTGCGTGTCCAGCACCGCCTGTTTCACGCCCTCAAAGGTCAGGCCGATATCCAGATCGATGGCCTTTGCCGCCTCGAACAGACGGTTCAGGTGTTCGTCGATGAAGGCCCAGGTGCCGTTGTAAAGGCGCAGCCCCTCCCAAACGCCGTCACCCAGCATGAAACCGCTGTCATAGACGCTGACGGTGGCTTCGGCCTTGGGCACGATCTTCCCGTTCAGATAGATGAGGATCTCTTCGTTGCGCTGATCTTCTTCAGCCTGATGGGTACTCATTTTTTCAGTCATAGGACCCTCCTTTTGCGGCACGCTAGCCAGATTGGATCCAATTTCCAAGCGATAACTTGCGCTCACCAGTGCGTGACATTTGATGACATGGGTTGAGCGCAGGCGCGCCCGGCGGCAGGGTTCCAAAAAACGGAGGCGATGATGAAGACATTGCATCACATCAAACAGGTTTCCCTGGCCATCCTGATCCTGGCTGCGGGCCTGTTGCGCGGATATGAAGCCCATGCGGCCGAGCAGGAAACGCTGACCGTTGCGGGCGGCTGTTTCTGGTGCGTCGAGAGCGATTTTGAATCGGTTCCCGGCGTCTCCGAGGCCGTTTCTGGCTACACCGGCGGCACCACCAAGAACCCCACCTACAAGGAGGTCGGCCGTGGCGGCACCGGTCATTACGAGGCGGTGCAGATCACCTTTGACCCGGCCAAGGTAGGTCGCGCGCATCTGCTGGATCTGTTTTTTCGCTCCGTCGATCCCACCGATCCGGGCGGCCAATTCTGCGATCGCGGCGAAAGCTACCGTACCGCCGTTTTCGTGTCCTCCGACGCGGAAAAAACAACCGCAGACCAGGCAAAGGCCAAGGCGCAGGCAGAGCTGGGGCAGACCATCGTCACGCCAGTCCTGCCAGCCGGTCCCTTTTACCGGGCCGAGGATTACCATCAGGATTATTACAAGGGCGACAATCTGGTCTTTACCCGCTTTGGCCCCAAGAGACAGTCCAGCGCCTATAAACGCTACCGTGAGGCCTGCGGCCGTGATGCCCGTGTGCGGCAGCTGTGGGGGGATGCAGCGCCCTTTGCCAACGCTCACTAGGCGAAACACCACTGGCCCAAACCTTATTGGACCAGTTCCCGCACGCTAAGGCGCATTGCCCGCCTGCCTGAGGGCAAGATCGCGCGCGGTGTTTATTAAATTTCTCTCTAGGGTCTGTGGACATTCATCGTGAGGCGATGATGGCAGCCGCGAGATGCCAATTGGCGGCGTAGCTGGACGTTGTCTTTTCGTAGCGGGTCGCTATGGCTCTGAATTCCTTGATCTTTGCGAA
>NZ_JBDOQR010000063.1:0-28109 GCF_039839315.1 Phaeobacter sp. CAU 1743
TGCTGCAAGCCTACACCCTCTGGGTGACCCATGAAACACGCCCCTATCAGCCGCCAACACTATGATTTATATGTGAAATACAACGGTCAAGACAGCGAAATCAGCGATCTACTTGGGGAATGTGGGTGAAAACCGCAATAGGCCCGTTTCCCCTCAATGCGACCATAAAAAACAGGCGGGCGCCAAACGACGCCCGCCCAAGAGAAAGATATGTTGCTCGCTTATCCCCAGAGGGTGAAGGTATCCCCGCTCAGGTCCCACTCTCCGGGCGACACCAGCACATCTTCCAGCAAGACGCTGCTTTCGTGGCTGGTACCCGCTTCTGCGGTAATCAGTGTATCTGCTCCGCTCTGTGTGACGCTGACAGACAGGTCGCCAAGGCCCCATCCCTTGATTTCAAGCGTATCACCGATCTCAAAGTCGGTCACGACATCCGAACCGAAGTCGAATGTATCAACCCCGTTGCTGTAGAGATCGAACTGGAAATGATCGTCGCCGGATCCGCCGGTGATCACGTCGTTGCCCTCGTCTCCGGAGAGCAGATCCGCGCCGCTTCCGCCAACCAGACTGTCATCGCCCGATCCGCCGAACAGGAAATCCCCAGAATCGCCCGCAACCAGCGTGTCATTGCCGGCCAGACCGTCGAGCGTGTTCGAAACACCATCGCTGCCTGCAATATAGTCATCAATCGCAACAGCATAGGCCTCCCCGTACAGAGAGAAGTTCCCCTCGAATGTCCCATTCTGCGGCAGGGCCGAGTTGTCCAGGTGATAGTTCTGCAGCGTCACCGTGCTCTCATAGGAGGTGCCCGCCCCAAGCGTCAGGATCGTGTCATTGCCCACATGCTCCAGCGAGATCGTGACCGGACCCGGACCAAAGCTGTTCAGCTCCAGCACATCGCCGTCAGAGAAATCCGTAATGACTTCGGCGCCAAACCCGTCGTAGTCCATACCGTTCCAGAGAAGATCCGCCTGGAATGTGTCATTGCCCGCGCCGCCCGTCAGCGTATCGTTTCCTCCGGCGCCGTTAAGGGTATCGTCAAACAGTGATCCTTGGATCAGATTGTCACCTTCGTCTCCAAACGCTGTGCCGCCATCAGATGGTGCGCTTACGGTATTGGGTGAAGTCATTAGTATCTCCAGAATTTGACTTTATACAATCCTGGGTTGAAGCTGCAAAACGTTAATAAATTGTTAACACCACCGCAACCAGGTTAATATTCATCTCTACGCCCTTACTCGATTGAACCCGAAAAAGTGAAGTGAAGCATTTACCCAATTCAACAACCTCTGAAAAATCTCAACCTCACAGACAAATTACGCAATTATTCGAGTAAATTTTCTCAAATCGACTCGAGACTGCGTCAATGAAACTGCAGGACCACCACAAATAAAACATTATAAACAATAGGGTTAAGCACACCCAATCTTTCGAAAGGGAAACTGGGGCGAATACATCCAGAGGGACGAAGGGAGAGAAGCCTGCGATGTGCCTTCTGCCTCATCCCCTCGTTTCGTTTCTTCACCTAAAGACCGCTTTGCCTTCAATGATTATGTCGGCGGCCGAACTGGTCTGAGCAACCAGTTCGGCGTTCTTAAGATCATTGGCTTCGGCACGAGCTACCGCATCCACCTTCCGCAACCCATGGGAGACCCACCTACTGACAAGTCGTTGCCGCAGAACGTCCGGCGCGACCGCAAGCATGATCGAAAAGTCCCAAATTTCATTCAGCATGCGCCAGCCTGGAGCGTCATAGAGAAGGTAGTTACCTTCGACGATGATGGTGTCACACTCGACCGATAGCCCCCCCGAACCGGCGATTGCGATGTCGCGAGAGCGGTCGAAGGTTGGGTAAACGATGTCTGGCGCATCCGGCAGGGCTTTCACCAGCCGAAGCAGACCACCTAGGTCGAAGGTCTCCGGCGCGCCCTTTCTGTCCAGAAGACCGCGCTGGGTTAGAATGGCGTTGTCGAGATGGAAGCCATCCATTGGCACGACCTGGGTCTGGCACCCGGCGTCGTTCAGCTTGTTCGCAAGGACTGCCGCCAGCGTGGATTTGCCAGAGGCTGGCGGTCCGGCCAGAGCGACAAGTTTGCGTTGTCCGGAGCGCGGCGCTGTCAGAATGGGATCCAGCAGCCTTTCGGCTATGGCTTCTGGCTCGTTCATGCCGCGTCCTGGGCGGGTGGCTCCTTGGCGCCGGTCATGAAGGCCACGGCATCGGACATGGTATAGTCCTTGGGATCGATGGTGCAGAGCCGTTTGCCCAGCCGGTGGATATGGATCCGGTCGGCGACTTCGAACACGTGCGGCATGTTGTGGCTGATCAGGATGATCGGGATCCCGCGCGCCTTCACGTCCTGAATGAGTTCCAGCACCTTGCGGCTTTCCTTGACCCCCAAGGCCGCCGTCGGCTCATCCATGATGATGAACTTGGTGGCAAAGGCGGCAGCGCGGGCGACGGCGACACCCTGCCTCTGACCACCTGACAGCGTTTCGACCGGCTGCTTGATCGACTGCACCGTCATCAGGCCAAGTTCGGTCAGTTTTTCCCGCGCGAATTTCTCCATCGCCGGTTTGTCCAGCATCCGTAGGTATTTGCCCAGAAATCCGGGTTTGCGGATTTCGCGTCCGGTGAACATGTTGTCGGCAATCGACAGGGCGGGGGACAGGGCGAGGGTTTGATAGACGATTTCGATGCCCAAGTCGCGGGCCTCGATGGGGGAGGAGAAACTGACCGGTTTGCCTTCGATCAGGATTTCCCCCTCATCCGGGATGGTGGCGCCGCAGATCGCCTTGACGATCGAGGATTTGCCCGCACCATTGTCGCCGATCACGGCCAAGATTTCCCCGGGGCGCAGTTCGAAATCCGAATGGTTGATGGCGGTGACGTGCCCGTAGCGTTTCACGATACCTTTGGCCTGAACGACTGGTGTCATGCCGAAACCCTCCTGATCCATTGGTCGATGGCGACCGCGATGATGATAAGCCAGCCGATGGCGAAGACCTGCCAGAGCACATCGACCCCGGCCATGCGCAGCCCCGACTGGAAAACGCCGACGATCAGCGCCCCGAAAAGCGCCCCAAGGATCGATCCGCGCCCGCCAAACAGCGAGATGCCACCGATTACCACGGCGGTGATGGACTGCAGGTTGCCTTCGTAAAAGGATTGCGGCGAGATCGAGCCGACCCGTCCGATCGAAGCCCAGCCCGCAATGGCGCAGACCAGACCGGCGAGCATGTAGACCGAGACCAGCGTGCGCTCGGTGCGGATGCCGGACATTTCCGCCGCCTCCATATCGTCGCCTATGGCATAGACGTGGCGCCCCCAGGCGGTCTTGTTCAGCATGTACCAGAGCGCAACAAAGATCACGACCATCAGGATCACGCCAAAGGTGATGCGGGCGCCGCCAATATTGAAGGCATTGCCGAAGAACTTCAGGAAAGGCGCTTGATCGTCGATGTCCTGGCTGCGGATCGACTGAGCCCCGGAGAGCCAGAGATTGAGCGCAAAGAAGATCGACCAGGTGCCGAGCGTGGTGATGAAGGGGGGCAGTTTGACCTTGGTGATCAGCAGCCCGTTCATGGCTCCCGCCGCCATGCCCCCAGCGAACCCCAACAGGATCGCAAAGGGGCTGGGCACGCCCAAGTTGACCGCCAGATTGCCCATGATGACCGACATCAGCACCATGATCGCCGCAACCGACAGATCGATGCCTGCGGTCAGGATGATCAGTGACTGCGCTGCTGCGAGCATACCGATGATCGACACCTGCTGCAGGATCAGGCTGAGGTTGAAGGCGGAAAAGAACCGCCCTCCGGCGATCAGCCCGAAGGCCAGGAGGCTGATGACCAGCACAATGACGGGCACGAAGGTTGGGTTGTTGTGCAGGATATGCTGCACCCGGCTCAGCAGCGTTGTGTTGCGAACTTCGAACTGGGCGACGCGTGTATCACTTCCCTCCAGAACCTGTTCGTAGTGTTGGCCTTTTGAGCCCATTCCGGATGTCTCTGACATGACGACCTCCCCGGCCTGAAGCCTATGCTACGGCCTCTGATACGGTCAAAGGTTTAGATTGATGGCATTTGGCCGGGGCATTTGCTGCCCCGGTCCTGTGGTGTTTGCTGGATTTAGCCCCAGCACTTCTTCAGGCCGTCGGCCGAGCTGAGCGACGGGATACCGTCGACCGGCGCATCTGTGATCAGTTCAACGCCGGTGTTGAAGAAATCCAGCCCTTCGGTGTTCGCCGGTTTGGTGCCGTTCTCGGCCCAGGCCTTGATCGCGTCGATACCGAGCGAGGCCATCCGCAGCGGGAACTGCATGGAGGTTGCGCCGATCACGCCCTCGCCGACATTCTGCACGCCGGGGCAGCCGCCATCAACGGAAACGACCAGCACGTCGTCTTCACGGCCCACCGATCTGAGCGCCTCATAGGCGCCGGCAGCGGCAGGTTCGTTGATCGTGTAGACCACGTTGATGCCCGGGTCGATCTGTAGAAGGTTCTCCATCGCCGTGCGGCCACCTTCTTCGTTGCCGTTGGTCACGTCGTGGCCAACGATACGCGGGTCATCTTCATCGCCGATATCGGTGGGGTCCTTGATGTCGATGCCAAAGCCCTGCAGGAACCCGCCGTCGCGCAGGTAGTCCACCGAGATTTCCGAGGCGTTCAGGTCCAGAAGGGCGATCTTGGCGTTTGCAGCCTCGTCACCCAGCTTTGCCGCGGCCCACTGGCCAATCAGCACCCCGGCCTTGAAGTTGTCGGTAGCAAAGGTCGCATCGGCCACATTGGCAGGTTCGAACGGCGTGTCCAGTGCGATCACCAGGGCACCAGCGTCACGGGCCTGGGTGATGACGGGCGTCAGGGCGCGGCTGTCCGTCGGGGTGATCAGGATGCCTTTGGCCCCCGATGCAATGCAGGTCTCAACCGCTGCGACCTGGCTTTCCACGTCGCCGTCAATCTTGCCCGCATAGGTGGACAGATTGATGCCGTTTGCTTCGGCTGCGGCGGTCGCGCCTTCCTTCATCTTCACGAAGAAGGGGTTGGTGTCGGTCTTGGTGATCAGACAGGCGTTGATCTCTGCATGCGCCGCGCCAGCCACCGAGGCCAGGGTGAGCGCGGAAATGGTCATGAGTTTTTTCACGTGGTCCTCCCGAAATTATTGTTCTCAATCCGGCTGGCTCCTCTCCAACCGGACCCGCCTAGAGCGATCTGGGCAGGTCGTGAGCCCTAAAAAGCCTGATTCCTCATAGGGTGTCAATTTGTTTGTTAACTTTACTAACTAATCGCCACAGAGTATCTTTCCTGAAGAAAGGCGGCAAACTATGTTCGTCCGAATGGACCATGTCAGTATCAAAGAACGAAGTGCCGGGGTGAATCAGCGGGGTGTCCGCGATCACAACGAACGCCTCATTCTGTCCATTCTGTTTCGCCACCGCGCCGTGTCCGCCGCCGAGATCGCCCGCCGGACCGGCCTGTCCCGCCCTACGGTCTCCACCATCCTGCGCAGGCTGGAGGACGACGGCTTCGTCCAGCGGGGGGAGCCGGTCAAGGGCAAGGTCGGCAAGCCTTCGATTCCCATCGAACTCGGCTCCGAAGGGGCCCTGGCCGTGGGCATGAACCTGGGCCGCAAGAGCGCGGATCTGCTGCTGCTGGATTTTGCCGGCAACGTGCGCCAGCAGCTGCGTACGACCTATGATTATCCCATGCCGGACGCGATCTTCGAATTCCTGAAAGACGGGCTTGAAACCCTTCTGTCCGGCCTGACCGCAAAGCAGCAGGGTCGGGTCTGCGGCATCGGCATCGGACGGCCTTTTGAGCTGTGGAAGTGGCATGATCTGACCGGAGCCGCGGCGGAAGAATTCCAATCGTGGCAAGATGTCGATTTTGCCACAGAAGTGGCCAGGTTCAGCGACCTGCCGGTTTTTGTCGTGAACGATGCCACGGCGGCCTGTCAGGCCGAGCATATGTTCGGGCGCGGCAAGGAGTTCCGCGACTACGCCTATTTCTTCATTGGCTCCTTTATTGGCGGCGGGGTGGCGATGAATGGCACCGTTTTCGAAGGCAATCGGGGCAATGCCGGGGCGCTGGGATCGATGCGCACCACCGGCCCCCTGGGCGAAAGCCTGCAACTGATCGACACCGCGTCGCTGCACCTGCTTGAGGCGCGCCTGGTAGAGGCCGGGATCGGTCCCGAAATCCTCTGGCGCAAACCGCAGGACTGGAGCGGTCTGGAACGCTATGTGGAGGCCTGGATCGGTACAACGGCACAGGAGTTGGCAAAGGCGTCCTTGTCGATATGCTCCGTCATCGATTTTGAAGCCATCATCATCGATGGCGCCTTCCCGGTCGCTGTGCGTGAGGAACTGGTCGAGCGCGTGCGCCGCTATCTGGCCAACCAAGACAAGCGCGGTTTGATCTCGCCGAAGATCGAGGCGGGAGTTGTTGGCGAAAACGCCCGCAGCATTGGCGCTGCCGGCGGTCCGATCTTCACGCAGTTCCTACTCGATACCAACGCCGGGTTGGCCGCGCTTTGACCCGGTTTCAATGCAAAATCCCGCGCGCTGGTGCGGCAGCGGCGCAGCACTGCGCGGAGCGAATGTCATGATCCTATGCTGTGGTGAGGCCCTGATCGACATGATCCCGACCGCGACCGATGGCGGGCGCGACGGGTTTGTGCCCCATTCCGGTGGCGCCGTGTTCAACACCGCCATCGCGCTTGGGCGGCTTGGCGTGCAGACCGGTATGTTGACCGGCCTGTCCCGTGACATGTTCGGTCAGCAGCTTGTCGAGGACCTGAAGGCCAGTCACGTGGATACCACCCATGTCATCACCTCGGATCGCCCGACGACCTTGGCCTTTGTCAAACTGACGGATGGCCACGCGTCCTACAGCTTCTTCGATGAAAACTCGGCTGGTCGGATGCTGCTGCCTGCTGATATGCCGCAGCTGCCGGAGGATCTCACGGCGCTCTATTTCGGCGGCATCAGCCTGGCCTGCGAACCCTGCGCCACCGCCTATGAGGATCTTCTGGCGCGCGAAGGCGCATCCCGCGCGGTGATGCTGGATCCGAACATCCGGCCGGGCTTTATCGAAGATATCAACCGTTTCCGCGCCCGCCTGGACAAGATGATGGCGCTGGCGGACATCGTGAAAGTGTCGGATGAAGACCTGAACTGGATTGTTCCGGGGCCGATGCCGCTGCCGGAAAAGGTTGCGGTCGTGCAAGCCAAGGGTCCTTCTGTGGTGGTCATGACCCAGGGCAGTAAGGGGGCGACGGGGTTTCTGGCGGGCGGAGTAGAGGTGTATTCGCCCGCATTGCCTGTCAAAATCGTCGACACGGTCGGAGCCGGGGACACGTTCAACGCCGGCCTGCTGGCCCGGCTCGCCGAACTGGGCGTGCTGCGTAAGGACAGCCTGCGTTCCCTGAAACCCGAGACGCTGAAAGACGCCCTGAAGTTTGGGGCCCGGGTCGCCGCCGTCACAGTGTCGCGCGTCGGCGCAAACCCACCTTGGACCGGAGAGTTGTGAGGGCACGAACAGTGGAACAGACCTCAGCGGGCGCCCTGTTTTATTGGGTGGAATACCCCCTCCCCGCTCCACAATGACCTAAATGATTTGCGCGGTCAGCTCCACTCAACAATAACGTCGACCAAGTATCTGGTATTTCAGTGCGCATCGCACTGCCCTACGCCAATCCTGAGAAATGCTGTTCAGCCATTTCGAAGGAAAAGCCCTTACTAATTTTTCACCGGGCAGGAATCCTACCCCATTGCTGTTTCCATATTCGGAAACGTCCATTGGCTTGTTTCCCGGACATTTGGACGGATGATCGGTCGATTTTGATGTGACCCCTCTCACCGTCAGCCACCTGCTGCACCCCAAGCACCGTGAGGTCGCCACATGTCAGCAAGGGGAATACACTTGCGTCAACATCATTTTCAGCAAATGGCTCATGATACTTGCCCAGCCCGAGATCGGTCAGCCATTTGTCCACTTCTGCAGACCTGCACCGATCATGTGACAATCCCAGCCCCCACTCAAGAAATCAGGATGCAAAATGGTTCTGCCGTAGGTGTGCTGCACTGCGGGCCCAACTTCCTAGCGCAATACCGGAAGCTGGCTGTCTTTACGACACCGGCACCCACGGCCATCCGCTTCGTTATTGGTTTGTTTCGCTATATCAGCGCGTCCGCAGTGATCAGATCCCAAAGCCGGACCAGGAAGTTGTGCTCTTCCATTACGGAATTCCAGATCACGATCTGACTTTGCCGCGTTTCATAACTACCGCCCTCGCGGCGTTCTCCGGGGTGATAGACGACATTCCCAAACGCGTCACGGATTTCGCAAGCGGCAGGTTTGCCACCATACCAGAAATCCCACTCAACCGATGATAGATGCGCGCGCGTCGCGCTGGGGGCAGCCATATAGGCACCATTGCGCGCCATAATCGCGCCTGCGGGGCCGGACAGCCACCAGTTCAGATAAGCGTAGGCAAGGTCCTCGGTGCGCTGATCGAGATGCCGGGACAAGGCCATGCCGCCGCACCAGCCGCGATAGCCTTCGCGCGGTGCGCACATCCGGATGGGGATACCCTTGGCCTTTTGCGCGAGGTAATTCGACCA
Organism: Phaeobacter sp. CAU 1743; assembly: GCF_039839315.1. Lineage (NCBI taxonomy): Bacteria > Pseudomonadati > Pseudomonadota > Alphaproteobacteria > Rhodobacterales > Roseobacteraceae > Phaeobacter > Phaeobacter sp. CAU 1743. Next base: position 8,621 of record NZ_JBDOQR010000063.1, read on the forward strand.
CCACATGGTCGAAAGTTTGGCGGTCCCATCTGCGCCAGGCGTCCTATCGGTCCAGAACCCGGCGAAATGACCCGACAGTTGATATTGTTTGACGAGGCGGATGAAACTTCCGATTTCGCCGAGGGTCAGATTTCCGGGAGTGTCGCATTGAAACTCGCCTCGCGCCTGCAAGGCCAGCAGCAGATCGGGCACGCCAATTGCCGCATCCGCCTGAATGGCGACCCTGCCATGCCATTGCTCGGACAAAAGATCGCCCCAGCTCCTGGGCTCGGGTGCGGTGCTGTCGCCCACGATAGCAAAACTGTCGGCGTTATACACCGTTGGCAGCATGGAAATCTGGCCAGAGGCTGCCGGGCCCAATTCGCCGCTTTCCTGCACGAATAACCGGTCTCGCGGCGTGCCGCGCGGCGCCGTCCCGTCGGGCTCGCTCTGGAGCACCGGCCAGGACCAGATCTCGTCCCAGCAGTCGATCCGATCAACCTCGATCGGCCGTAGCGATCGCGCAGGCCAGACCAGATCAAGGTCATGAAACCACTGGTCGTAGATGTCGAAACTGTCTGGCGCCAACACACCACGACGTTGTGCTTCGATCCCGTCCAAGGCGGTGAACTCAAGCCGGATACCCAGATCAGCCTCTGCCGAGGCGAGGACGGTGTCGATCAGCGTCACTCCGGTTCCCAACACGCGCAGCACGGGTGGGTTGGTATGCAAAGGCGGCGATGTCAGTGGTTCCGGCATTTTGCTTTATGTCTGTCAGGATGTTTTCACGTTCAAAAAGGCTTCAAACGAGGCACGCAACAACGTCATGTCCAGGTTACGGCCGATAAATACGAGGTGTGAGCTTTGATCGGAAGGCATCTCACTGTCAAGGTGACGCGGGTGGTGCAACGTGTGGCCGACCCCATCAATCAGGATGATCCCCTCGGGCGTTTTGAGCAGGCATTTTACCCGCAGCAGATTGGTGCCGTGGCGGTGGATAAGCGCAGAGAGCCAGACGACAAACCCAGTCCAGTCGAGCGGATCGTCGAAGCTGAGGCTCAGGGTCTGCGCGCCGGTGCCGTCGCTATGGGAGGGGGCGCGCGTCTGCGCCCGGACGGGGGCGCTGGTGCCATCGCTGGCGATATCCGCAAAGGTCGGGCACTGCCGGGCATCGAGGAGCTGTGCCGTCGGGTTGATCAGCCCCAGCCGCAACTGAAGGTCCACAAGCCGATCCTCGGGCACGAGGTCGGCCTTTGACAGCAGGATCGTGCTGGCCGCCGCCACCTGCGCCACCCACTCGGGCTGTTTCGCGTGCAGCGCGGCGCCATTCAGCGCATCGGCCACGGTCACCACGTCCTGCAGGATGACCTGATTGTGCAACACCGGATCGAAGGTCAGCGTCGACAGGATTTGCGACGGGTCCGCCAGGCCGGTGGTTTCGATGACAATCCGGTCGAATTGCGGCACCTCGCCGTTCTGCGCCTGGCTCATCAGGTTCAGGATGGCGTCCTTCAGCTCGCCCCGGATCTGGCAGCAGATACAGCCGGAGTCGAGCAGCACGGTATCCGGCGCAATGGTGCCCACCAGCAGGTGGTCGATGCCGACCGCTCCGAACTCATTCACCAGAACGGCGACGCGGCCTGCGGCCTCATCTTGCAGCGCGCGCGCCAGCCAGGTCGTTTTGCCTGCGCCCAGAAAGCCGGTCAGCAGGGTGATGGGAACCGCTGTACGACGCATCATGATTGCGCTCCTGGCTCGGGGAGGGTTTCAGGGAAGTTCGCCGGTTCCAGCGGGTCAAAACCGCCGCCGAACTCCGCTTCAAGCGCGGCCCAGACCTCGGTGACATTGCTGACAATGGCCTGCCGCCCGGTCAGATTGCGCAGGATATAGCTCTGCCCCTGCCAATCCGAGAGCTGGATACGCCTGCGGGCGAGCATGCGATTGACCACTGCGATCCGCGCCGTCCGGTCCCGCCGCCGCAGCACCGGATCTGCCGAGGCCCTGGTTTCAAACCCGGCGGCGCTCCAGTGGTCATCCGTGCCAAAAATTCCGCATAATCCGCACATGCCGATATCCTCCGGGCTTGGTGATTTATTGGTGGGAGGAGAGGCCCCTCCCACCGTCTGGATCACGCTTTGCGCGGTGCGCGTGCGTTAAAGTCGTCTGCGATCTCGTCGAAGGTCGCCCATTGCACGCCTTCGTGGCTGTTGATGTATTCAATCAGCCGCTCGTGCATCATCAGAACCTGCGGACGGCCCGAGACATCGGGGTGGATGGTCATGGTGAAAACCGCATAGTCGTTTTCACGGTAGACGTAATCGAACTGGTCCTTCCACATCTGCTCGATATCGCGCGGGTTGACGAAACCGTGGCTGTTCGGCGCTTTCTTGATGAACATCATCGGCGGCAGATCGTCGAGATACCAGTTCGCGGGGATCTCGATCAGGTCGGTTTCCTCGCCCCGCTCCAGCGGCTTCATCCAGGTGTCGGGATGCTGGCTGTAGTCGATCTTGGTCCAACTGTCGCCGACCCGCACCCGGTAGGGGTGGAAATCGTTGTGCATCAGCGAGTGGTCGTATTTGATGCAGCGCTCCAGCAGCAGCTCGTTGGTGACATTGGAGAATTCCCACCAGGGCGCGACATAGCCGGTCGGACGCTTGCCGCTCAGCGCGGTTGCCAGCTCGATCGACTTGTCGAGGATCGCCATCTCCTGCTCGCGGGTCATCGCAATGGGGTTTTCGTGCGAATAGCCGTGAATACCGATCTCGTGACCTGCCTTGGCGACCGCTGCCATTTCCTCGGGGAAGGTTTCCATCGAGTGGCCGGGGATGAACCAGGTGGTCTTGATGCCGTATTTCTCGAACAGTTTCAGCAGGCGCGGCGAGCCGACTTCGCCCGCGAACATCCCGCGCGAGATATCATCGGGCGAGTCCTCGCCGCCATAGGACCCGAGCCAGCCGGCAACGGCATCGACATCCACGCCATAAGCGACAAAAATTTTCTTTGTCATTTCATTCTCCCTTAGATGTTGAAGAGTGGAGGGGTAAGTGCGGGGAGGAGCTGCTCGGCCTGAACCAGCAGCCCCTCATCATTGCCCGAGACGGCGGAAAGCAGGATCGAGCCTTCGACACGGCCCGCTGCATCGCGCAGCGGCACCGCGAGGCCGGGCCAGTCCAGCAGGCTCCCGATCATCGTGGCGGCGAGCAGTCTGGCGTTCAGTTCCTGCGCCGCCTTCTGGTCGTTCAGATAGACCGGCAGCGGATGGCGCAACGAGGGCACCGTGGGGAAGGCGAGCAGCCTGTCGCCGATCTCGGCGCGGGCCGCCGCAATCAACTGCTCCCGTTTCTGCAGGTAACCGGCATAGTCCGCGTCGCTCAGGACCGGTGCCTGCTGCAGCCGCGTGCGGATCACCGGGTCGATCTTGCTGGCCTCGTCGCTGGCCAGCAGGTCCGTATATTTCTGTCGGGCCTCGATCGCGACCAGTGGTCCCGCAGCGGCGGTCAGCGCACGCAACTCATCCACCGCCGCCAGATGTGCGGCGCGCACGGTCCATCCGGCGGCTGTCATACGGCTCAGCGCCGCCTGATAGGCCGCAGTGACCTCCGGGTCCCAGACCGGCCCGAGGCTCTCTGACAGATCGAGGATCTCGGTCTTTGCCGTGTCGGGGCTGGTTGCTGGCGTCGTGTTCAGAATGCGATCCGCTGCGCGCAGCACGTCAAAGGACCGTGCGAATGTGCCAACGGTATCAAGCGTCCGGGACAGCTCGTGCACGCCGGTCCGATCATAGCGGCTCGCACTGGGCTTGAAGCCAAAGATGCCATTCAGCGCCGCAGGCAGCCGGACGGAGCCCGAGGTATCGGTGCCGATCCCGAGATCGGCCAGCCCCGCCGCGACCAGTACCGCCGAGCCCGAGGAAGAGCCACCCGGCAGCAGCGGCACCGTCTCTGACAAGGCAGAGGGCGGAGTGCCGAAATGTGGGTTGATGCCAAGGCCCGAGAAGGCAAATTCCGAGAGGCCGGTCCGGCCCAGCGATACGCCGCCAGCGGCCTCGATCAGAGAGACACAGGCCGCGTCCTGCGCCGCGGGCTGCGCGGATTTGCGCAGCGCCGAACCGCGGGTGGTGATCTCGCCCGTCTGGTCGATGATGTCCTTCCACAGGACGGTCATCCCGTCCAGAGGCCCTAACGCCTGACCACGGGACGCGCGGTCTTCGGCCTGTGCGGCCTGCGTCATCGCGCGTTTTGGGGTGATCGCGGTGCAGGCGCCCGTCTCTTGCCAGCCTTCCAGCGCGTGCAGCGCGGCGGCCGTTCGTTCCGTCACCGGAACTGTCGTTGTCCTGGCTGAGTGATGCTCTTCAAAAAATATCATGATGGTCTCCACGGGCGGGTGCGATATGCCCCCGCCCGGATTGATCGGCTTAGAGGTCTTCGCGAGCGATCGCATCCGACGGGATGTCTGCGGTTCTGACCCGCTGCATGCCGTTTTCCGCCGTGTAGACCCAGTTCAGATCCACCGAAGTCGCGAGGTATTTCGCATCGTCCGGGTCGTTGACCTCGGCCTGCTGATGACGCGGCAGCACCCAGGCTTTCATCAGGATGAAATACACCGCCACCGCAGCCGGGAAGCCGACGACATAAGCGTATTGGATGAAATACAGCGCCAGCCCGCCACCAACGGCCCAGGCGATCAGACCCGCCGGGTTCCAGCCGCCAAAGTAACGGAACTGGCCGTCTTCGCGGTAGAGGTCCGGCACGTTCAGGCGGCGACCCCGGATCAGGAAATAGTCGCAGACCATGATGCCACCGACAGCAGACAGCATCGCGCCATACATGCCGAGGTAGGTGAACAGGTGATTCAGGATCAGCCAGGGCATGGTGAGCGTGCCGACGATACCCGCAATCACGATGCCCATCGCATAGGTGATGCGCGGCGCGCCAGCGTTCACAAAGGTCAGCGCGGCAGGGATCAGGTTTGCACTGGTGTTGGTGGACCACTGCGCGAGGATGACCATCGCGAGCAGCACGACCAGCGTCACCCCGGTGCCCTGCGCCTGAATGACGTTGATCGGGTTCCAGTCTCCGGTCGCGATAAAGGAAACCGCCCCGATCAGCGCGATCCAGCTCTGCGCCACCGGCAGGGCGATGAACTGCGCCGCAAAGATGTTGCGGTTGCGACGGAAGAAGCTTTTCTCGCCGCCGTTCGTCTTCAGAAAGCGGGTGATATTGGGGATATCCACCGCCAGCGCCGACCAGAACGCCATATTGGCCACGAAGAGCGCAACGATGCTCATTTCCGCATCACCGGCAAAGGTCCAGATGTTATGACCGCTCGCCGAGGCGACGTTTTCGAGGGTGTAATACATCCAGATCGAGATCGCGATGATCGCAGGCGCCGCAATGCTGGCGAGCAGCTGCACGGCCCGGATGCCCATCGCGGTGTTGATAATCTGGATCAGGCCGAAGGCGACATACCAGAAGACCCAGCTGTCGAAGCCGCCCAAGTAGGACACGATGCCGTTCAGCGCGAGCGCCCCGAGATAGGTCTGGATACCGAACCAGGCCGCCGCCACGATGCCGCGGGTGACCGAAGGCAGGTGGGTGCCGACGGTGCCGAACGGCGCCCGCAGATAAACCGCAAAGCTGATGCCATGCTCGGTGCCGATGTCTGCCGTCAGCGCCATCACCAGACCAAGCACAAGATTGGCAAGGAAAATGGTTCCGATCACCGTCGTCAGAGGCAATCCGGCAACCCCGCCCGCGCCGAGCTGGAAGGTCGCGATAATGACCGCCATACCAATCCAGATCCACACGTAGCCTAGTCCGCCGATGGTCCGCTGATTGAGCCAGACCGGCAAAATTGAAGCTTCTAGCAGATGTGATTTCCCATCCGTCCTCGGGGGCTGCACCGCCGCTTCCGAATATGCCATCTCGTGTCCTCCCGTACATTAATGATCTTTAGTATTCATAAGATCATTTTGAAAAAAGGGAAGTCTTTTGTTTCCCCCTCCGGCGGCCTAAGATGGCTTACAGATGGGGTTTGAGGGCTCGGCACACGCCAGTTGAGTGGCTGGAATCCGAAACAGAACGCAAAAGCGAAGTTTGAAATTTGTCCATAATTCCCAGATACATATCAATTTCCCAAGCGATCAGAGACGCCATCGATTCTGGACGACTGGAGACGGGGCAGGTTCTGACCGAAGAGCCATTGGCCCGGCATTTCGGCACCAGCAGAACCACGATCAGAAAGGCGCTTGCCGAGCTTCATTCTGCAAAAATGATCACCCGCTTCGAAGGCCGGGGCTTTCTGGTCGGGACTGATTCTTCGGTCCCGCCCCGTCGGGATTCGATTGAACAGGCTCTGTTCGATTCAACAGCAAGCCGCAGCGTGCCAAGAGCGCTGTCCAACCCCGATCAGATCCTGCCGGTACTGCGCGAAGAGCTGATCCGCGCACTTCCCTTCGGCCCTCTGCAGATCAATGAGAGCAAGCTGACCGAGCGCTTTTCCGTCAGCCGGTCGGTCGTGCGTGATATGCTTTCACAGCTCCGCAGTTCCGGCATCGTCGAGAAAAATGAGCGTTCAAAATGGGTGTTGCCGCTTTTGACGGCTCTTGACGTGCGCAATCACTATCAGTTGCGCATCCTGCTGGAGCCTGTGGCGCTGGCAGAGGCGGCGCCCCATATCGAAAAATGCCACATTGAACGGGCCTTGGCGCGGGCACGGGAGCTGGACCGCCAAGACGGGGATCTGGACGCGAATGACATTTCCGAAATGGAAAACGCCTTGCATGTGCAGGCGTTGTCTGGCTGCCACAACGACCACTTGCTCAAAACCCTTCAAAAATCGCGTCTGGTCCTAGCAATCAATGAAATGTTCCGCCTGCTTCTTGGTCGGTCGCCGGGGACCAGCCGTCTCATTTCAGAACACATCGCGGTTCTTGAAGCTCTGGCGCGCAATGATACAGCCGCCGCGGCCTCCTTACTGGAATTTCATCTTCTGGAAGCACGGGAACGTACCTGCAAAAGGTTGCAAACCCTTTCGGTATTACTGCCACCAGAATTGCCCAGTTATCTGACGCCAGGAACGATCTCGATAAACCAGACCGCATTGCTCAACGGAAAGTAGCGACTTCGCTGCCCAAACGCCGGAACACCGTGCTGCCTCACACCTGCAGCGAACGGCAACTCAGCAGGGCAGCGCCACAGAACAAAACCTCGGTAGCTTGTCGTTTATGGCCGAATTTACAGAGGGCGTTTGAGGCGGACTGTCGACGTTACTGTGGTATAGGAGCGAAGGCAGGTGACCTCACCTTCGCCGTGACAAGCACAACCGGCGCGGTTGCTCTTTCGTTCATCCGGACATCACCCAAGCGGAGTGACGGCCCCGGTCGCCTTCGCATTTTGGTTTCGCCTTTAGAAAAACCAACAGGTGAACATCGGGTTGGGTCAAATGCCAAGAAGAACGCGCGACGCGCGGATCAGGATCCTTGGGTCCAGATCGGTCCGGGCAACAGGCGGGGGCGGATCTGTACGGCCAGTCAGGCTTGCGACTGCGGTTCGGGCAGAACGCACGGAATACTCTACAGTAAAGACGCAATCCCGTGGGAGTTCGCAGTATTGACCGATGACAGCAAAGTTGCCTGCTCCGGGAGGACGGACGTCGGGGCGGTCACCCGGTTTCCGCGGCATGAACTGACTGGTGATATAGGGCATGCGGCACGGAACGATTTTGGCGGTGTCGAACCATTTTCTCTGATCCTCATTCAGCTGTAGGTGTCCGCAGAGCTCTTCAATGATTTCAAAACCGCTCGCCTCCCACATCGTTTTTTTCACATAGTCTCCAGGCAGATCCCCCCGCAAAGCGTAGCCCCAGAACACATACGCGCCTTGCTGCTGCCCCTGAAAATGCGGCTGGTGAAACAGTACCATGGACAGCGTCCAGCCTGAATCGGCGAATGTGATCAAGCCGCCGGTTCCGGTGCGGTTGTTGGTAAAGTCCTCCATGAACTCGAAAAAACTAGGGTCATAGAGGGTGATCGTGAACGAATTCCAGCTAGTTTTGCCAATATCACTACAGAAAACCTCGGGCCTGCCCAAACCGTCGTATCGGGACGCCAATGTCTTCCACAGGCTCCAGCCGCCCTCGGCCGTCTTGCCCAGTGCGGGCGGGCTTTCCCTGCTCCCAAGAGACGCCCCATCGGTCATCGAGCCGAGCGTAAGGTACACGTGATCCTGCGGACCGATCTTCACCTGTTCTCCCCTACCAAGGAGGAGCGCGGTCACGCAGCGATCCTGCCGCGTTCCTTCGATCAGCACATCGGTGACCTGTTTGCTGGTTTCGAACCGGACGCCGCGAGCCTGCAGCCACGCTAGGATCGGAACAACGATAGAATCATACTGATTATATCGGGTACGCAATACGCCGGAAACGCGTGTGAACCCGGGGAACAGATGAATGAAACGGCGCAGGTATCGCTGCATTTCGATCAGCGAGTGCCAAGGCTGAAATGAAAACATCGTGGCCCACATCAGCCAGAAATTACTGCCGAAGAATGCAGGCTGGAACCAGTCGTCGATCCGCTTCGCCCCCAGCCCACCCTCCGCGTGTAGAAGCAGGCGGTTAAGACCAACGATATCCTGCGCGCCAAGCGTGAGATCATAGCGGTCCCCCGCCGGTTTTCCGTTCCGGACAAGACGGCAATTGGACGATCCCGGCACCATGCGATTGAAGGCAAAGATATCTTCCCGTGCCGAGATCGACGGATCGTTCGGCAATGGAATGCTGTCGAGCAGATCAAAGGTGCATGCAAAGTGTTCCTCGAACATGCGACCGCCTCGTACCAGATAGCCGGTCTCGGCGTCTCCGGAACCGTCGAGCGACCCACCACAGACATTCAGTTGCTCATAGATCTGGATTTCCTCGCCCCTGACACCCGCATCCCGGCACAGAAACACAGCTGCCGACAGTCCGGCGATACCGCCTCCGACGATATGGTGGCGAACATTCACAGTGTCTTCCAGCATGATCTCGCTCCCCTATGACCGCATTGACGTCAGTCTCTCAGGGGTGTCGCCGAAAGGCGTTGATCTTGGTCAAGACCGGGCGGCAGAGAAATACGAGGGCGCTGGAGAGAGCAAGAGATGAGCCTTGAAACACCAAACCTACCCACCTGCCCAGCGCCTTGTCCCGCCTGGAACCAGGGGTCGCCGCCCAGCGATCCGCGAAACTATGTGCTGCAATCCGAACCACCCCTTTGGGCCAAGAGCGGTTGCTTTACCGCTGTGCAATCGCCGGTCAGGATTGTCACGATAGCACTCGGATAAAGGAACACCCGCTATGAAGATCGGCTTTGTTGGCCTCGGCAATGTAGGAGGCAAGCTCGCGGGCAGCCTGCTGCGCAACGGTTTCGATGTCACGGTGCATGACCTCAACCCCGACCTTGTGGCCGAATTCGTCGCGCGCGGTGCCAAGCCCACAAGTGGCCCTCTGGCGCTGATGCAGGACTGTGACGCTGTCATCACCTGCCTGCCCTCCCCGGCCGCCTCTGCGGCAGTCGTCGAGGAAATGCTGCCAGCCGTCGACAGCTCCAAGATCTGGATGGAAATGTCGACCACCGATGCAGGCGAGGTGAAACGACTGGCGGCGCTGGTCGCCGAGCGCGGCGGCGCCACCATGGAATGCCCGGTCTCCGGCGGTTGTCACCGGGCTGACACCGGCAATATCTCGATCTTCGCCGGCTGTGACCGGGGCACCTTTGAAAGGATGTTGCCAACGCTGACCACCCTGGGCCGACGGGTTCTGCACACCGGCGATATCGGCAGTGCCTCGATCCTCAAGGTGATGACCAACTACCTTGCGACGGCCAATCTGCTGACCTGCTGCGAGGCGCTGGTAACGATGAAAGCCGCCGGTATGGACATGAACACCACCTACGAGGCGATGAAGATTTCCTCCGGCACCTCCTTCGTGCATGAGACCGAAAGCCAGGTCATCCTGAACGGATCGCGCGACATTTCCTTCACAATGGATCTGGTGAAGAAGGACATCGGTCTGTTCCAGAGCATCGCGGAGGCCCATGACGTTCCACTGGAGATCAGCCCCCTGATGGTTGGAATTCTGAACGACGGGATCGCGCGGTTCGGTGAACGGGAACTCTCGCCCAACATCATCCGCAGGCTGGAAGAGGCCACCGGCCTGTCGATCACCGCGCCCGGCTTCCCCGCCGAGATGACCGACGACGAGCCGGAAGAACCGGGGTACGAAGTCATTCCCACCGGCCTTTCGGCGCCGCTGGCAAAGCTATTGGACCAGTAAGGCCGGACCTTATGAAAAACGGGGCGCGATATCCTTTCGCATCCCGTGTCTTTGGTGTCATTGACGCGCTGCTCAGGCAGAAAAGGGCGGCCTGACCTTCACTTCCAGAAAGTCCTCAAGTCCAAACCGCCCGCCCTCGCGGCCATTGCCCGATTGTTTGAACCCGCCAAACGGCGAACCGTAATCCGTGGCCCGCCCGTTGATGTGAATACCGCCTGCACGCAGGGCCCGCGCCATCCGCAGGGCCCGCGCCTCGTCCCCGGTGGAAATATAGGCGTCCAGCCCATAATCGGTATCATTGGCCAGCGCGATGGCCTCTGCTTCGGTGTCAAAGGGCGTCATCACCAGAACCGGGCCAAAGATCTCCTCGCGCCAGAGTGTCATCTCCGGGGTGACATCGAAAAAGATCGTTGGCCGGGCGAACCAGCCCTGTGCCAGTTCCGCTGGCAGTTCTTCGGGGCGTCCCAGGCCGCCAAACAGCAAGGGTGTGCCTTCGTCCATGCCGATCTGGATCATCCGTTGCACGCGGTCATATTGCAGTTGATCAAACAGCGGGCCGATGTGATCGCCTTCTTGATGCGGATCGCCGACTGCCTGGGCCGCGGCGGCGCTGCGGGCGATGTCGAGGGCGCGATCATAGACGCTGCGCTCAACCAGCATCCGGGTGGGTGCGTTGCAGGACTGACCGGTGTTGTCGAAACACTCCCGCACACCTTCGGTCACGCGCGTCTCCAGATCGGCATCGGCGAAGATCACATTGGGAGATTTGCCGCCCAGCTCCAGCGCCACCCGCTTGACCGTCTCCGCCGCATCACGCGAAACCGCACTGCCTGCGCGGGTGGATCCGGTAAAGGACATCATCGCCACGTCCTTGTGCCGGGACAGGGCAGCGCCAACCGACGGGCCGTCACCGAACACGAGGTTGAATACCCCAGGCGGGAAGCCTGCCTCGTGGATCATCTCAGCAAAGAGTTGCGCCGATAGAGGCGTATGCTCCGAGGGTTTCAGAACGCAGGTACAGCCCGCCGCCAGCGCCGGGATGACCTTTAGCGCGATCTGGTTGATCGGCCAGTTCCACGGGGTGATCAATCCACAAACGCCAATCGGTTCGTGGCTGACGATATCACCGTTGGTCAGGGCTTCTTCTTCCTGATGCGCCTCAAGCGTGGCGATGAACGCCTCAAGATGGCCAAACCCCGAAGCGGCCTGCACCTCGCGCGACATGGTGATCGGCGCACCCATTTCAGTAGTGATCGCCTGTGCAAGGTCTTCCATGCGGGCCTGCATCACCTCTGCCAGTCGGTGCAAAAGGGCCAGCCGCGTATCCTTCGTCGTCATGGAATAACTGACAAAGGCATCCTGCGCCGCCGCTACCGCGCGATCCACATCCTGCGCGTTGCCAAGGGTCACCTGCCCCACCTGCGCGCCCGTCGACGGGGTCAGGATGGGCATGGTCTGGCTGCTGTCAGGCGCCTGCCAGTCGCCGCCGATATAGAATTCGTTCAGAACAATCATGGTCTCTCTGCCTTTCAGGGTGTCACATGTGCGGTGTCGAGTGTCAGGTGAAGTTCGCGCCCCTCGTAGGGCAACGCAGCGATTGCGGCATCGTCAAGCTCCAGCCCCAGTCCGGGCGCCCGCGAAGGGAGGACATAGCCATCCTCCCATTCGATACCGCCCTTTACGCAGGACATGTAGGGGCCATCGAAACGGCCAATGCTTTCTAGGATCAGGAAATTGGGCGAAGCCGCCGCGATCTGAATATTGGCCGCCGCCACGATCGGTCCGCAATAAAGATGTGGTGCGATCTGCGCCTGTTTGACCTCAGCCATGGCAGCGATTTTCTTGGCTTCAAGCAGCCCCCCGACACGACCAAGGTTCATCTGCAGGATAGAGGCCGCACCCGTCTCAAGCACCCGGGCGAACTCATACTTGGTACAAAGACGCTCCCCCGCGGCGACAGGGATGGAGGTAAACCGGGCGACCTCGGCCATGGCCTCCGGGCTTTCGGGGGGCACCGGTTCCTCGAACCACAGGGGATCAAAGGGTTCCAGCGCCCGCGCCATCCGCCGCGCGCCGGACACGGTGAATTGTCCATGCGTCCCAAAGAGAAGATCGACACGGTCCCCCACCGCCGCGCGGATTTCCCGGCAAAAGGCGACCGAGCGGCTGATATCCTCAAGCCGGGGCTGGTGGCCGTCAAAGACGGTGTAAGGTCCGGCCGGATCGAATTTTAGCGCGCTAAAGCCCTGATCCGCCATCTGCACCGCGATCTCGGCCGCGATGCCCGGGTCATTGTAGGCATTGGGCTGATCGGGGTCCGGATAAACGTCGCCGCCAGTGGGGTAGATGTAAGAATAGCTGCGCAGGCGCTCATGAACGCGCCCGCCCAGAAGGTCCGCAACCGGCTTATCCGCGGCCTTGCCGAGAATATCCCAGCAGGCCATTTCCAAGCCCGAGAACACGCCCATGACGCTCACGTCCGGGCGCTGGGTGAAGCCCGCGCCATAGGCCTTGCGGAACAACAGCTCGACCTGCTGTGGATCAGCGCCTTCGAACTGGCGCTCGAACATATCACGCGCCATGGCGCAGCATACTTCCGGACCAAAGGTGGCGTTGTAGATTTCACCGACACCGGTGATGCCGCAGGCCGTCGTCACCCGGACGAAAACGAAATAGCGCCCGCCGTGGCGGGGCGGCGGGTTGCCGACGACAAAGGTTTCAAGCGTCTCAAGGCGCATATGCTGCTCCGTTTTGATTGGGGCGATCAACTGCTGTCTTGCAGGATCAGATCTGCTGCGCGCGCGGCGAGCATCATTGTGGGCGCGTTGGTGTTGCCCGAGGTGATGTTGGGAAAGGCCGAGGCATCGACCACCCGCAGCCCCGCCAGGCCATGCACGCGCAGCCGCCCGTCAACGACAGAGTCCTGTGGTCCCTCCCCCATGCGACAGGTGCAGGTCGGGTGGTAAACCGTTGAGGCCCGCGCCCGAAAGGCCTCGAGCAGAGCCTCATCCTCCATATCGGCAAAGCCTTTGGTCTTGCAGCCGGATGTCACCGCCTTGAGCGCAGGCGTGTCTGCCAATCTCTGCAGCACCCGGCTGGCACGTACAGCCATCCCGCGATCCTCGGGCGTGGCCAGTGAATTCGCCTCGATCAGCGGCCTTTCGCGCGGATCGGCAGAGCGGATCCGGATACGGCCGCGACTGGTCGGGCGACAGGGTTGCGCCGAGAGCAAGTAGCCTTGCTGCCGGTCCATCACCACCTTGCCTTTCGGGGTGATCTCGTAGGACGCCGGATTGCAGAACAGTTGCAGGTTCGGGGCCTGGGCATCCGCACCAGAGCGCACAAAGCCTCCGATCTGGTTCACCGGAACAGACAGCGGGCCACGCCGCGTCAGGGCATATGCCGCCCCTGCCCGTAGTCGCCCGGACAGGGTGCCGAGAACCGCGTTGAGTGTCTGCTCCCGCGCATGAAACTGCCACGAAATAGCAAGATGATCCTGAAGCCCTTCGCCAACCTGCGGCAGGTTGTGGCGTACCTTAATCCCATGCTCCCGCAGCAGATCGGCCGGGCCGATGCCCGACAGCTGCAACAGCTGGGGGGAATTGATGGCGCCTGCACTGAGGATCACTTCACCAGCGCGGGCAGTGCATCGCTGGCCACCGCGTGTATAATGCAGACCAACGACGCGGGCGCCTTCCAGGTCAAGCCCTTGCACCTCGGCGCGGGTAAGCAGCGTCAGGTTCGGGCGCCGCAGGGCTGGCCTTAGAAAGGCATCGGCGGAGGACCAGCGCATCCCGCCGCGAACGGTACTGCGATAATGGCTAAGCCCTTCTGCGCCCTCTGCGTTCATGTCTTTTGCCGTGCCAAGACCAGCTTCCTGCGCAGCCTGCAGAAAATGATCCGAGAAAGGGTGCATCTGATCGGACAGATCCTGCACCCAGACGGGACCATCGCCCGTGCCATCCGAGTGGGTCTCCAGCGCTTGATAGGTGTCGCGGACCTTCGTCCAGTTCCAGCCCTCGGCCCCCGCGCGCGCCCAGTCGTCAAAGTCATGCGGCAGCCCCCGGACATAGGCCATTGCGTTAATCGAACTCGACCCACCGAGCACCCGTCCCCGCGGCCAGTAGATGGACCGCCCGTTCAATGCCACATCCGGCGCCGCGTGATCGCCCCAGTTCAATGCCGCCATTGCAAATGTAACGGCATAGCCCACCGGCAGCTTGATCCAGAACTTCCGGTCGCTGCCGCCGGCCTCCAGCAGCAACACGCGATGGCGACCGGACCGGGTCAGACGTTCGGCCAGAACGCATCCGGCCGAGCCTGCACCGACGATGATAAAGTCGTAATCCTGCTCTGATGGGGCTTCGGTCATTGGCGTAGGTCCGGCTGCTGGAAACGTGCCTCCAGATGCGCGCGGGCGCCCCCGAACTGCAAACAATGTCTATGACCGCTTTGACCCAAATCAGGTTGTGGCAGGAGGGCTTGCCACCCATTTGGCGGCACCCCATGATGGGCCGGTTAAAGAACGGAGCTCCCATGCGCAGGCTGCCTCATGTCAATTGGCTGCGATCCTTCGAGGCAGCGGCACGTCACAGTTCCTTCAGCGCGGCCGCGGAGGAGCTGCACCTGACGCCTGCCGCCGTCAGCCAACAGATCCGCCAGCTGGAGCATCATCTTGGCATCCAGCTGTTCAAGCGCCTGCCAAAAGGCGTGCAACTGACGGATATCGGGCTGGCCTATGCGATCCCGGTCCGCAAATCCTTTGTCGAAATGCAGGCGGCCACCGATGGGCTGTTTCGGGTGCAAAGCAAATCGGTCGTCCGCGTGCGCTGCTCTATCAGTTTTGCAGCCCTTATCCTGGCACCGCTGCTGCGCGATTTTGCGCTGGAGTTTCCGGAGATCGACGTCGAACTCTCCACCGCAGTCTGGTCAGACCGGATTGATGGCGCCGGGGTCGATCTGGACATCCGCTATGGCGAAGGGGAATGGCCAGAGCAGACGGTCCACCCGCTCCCCGTGGAAGGAGCCACGCTGGTGTGTCACCCGGATTATGCCGCCCATTTTGGCACGGAGCCCGAACAGGAAACCCTAGCCGGCGCGGATATCGTTCAGGTCGTGGGATCGGAAACGGATTGGGATCGCCTGTTTCATCACTGCGGCATTGATGCCCCGCGCCCGCCTCACTGGATGAAGGCCGATTCCTCCTTGATCGCCATGCAGATCCTGTCGGCGGGGCACGGCTGCGCGCTCATCTCGCGCAGTTTTGCCCGCCGCGCGCTGGACGAGGGCCGCTTGGTAGCGCCTTTTGATCTGGACCTGCCCATGCAGACAAATTTTGTTCTGGTGGAGCGGGACGATCTGCGCAGGCACCAAGACGTGCGCAAGCTAATCGACTGGCTGCTGGTGCAAAGGATTTAAAACGCAGCGGCTTCCTCGCGCACCCATTCGAGGAAAAAACCCGTGTCCTGCGATGGTGCGCTGGCCGTCGTAACGAAATATCCTGTGCCCAGATCCAATGCCCCCTCAGGCCAGGCCTTCAGTGCTCCGTCCCGCTCTGCCTGCCCCGTGATCGACCGCCACCCTAGCATAAGCCCACGCCCGTCGTAGACCGCCTGCGCCGCCTGCACGTAATTATTGAACACCTGACCTCCACCGCGCGGACGCAGGATGCCGCGAGCCTGAAAATAGTCCTCCCAGCCCGCCCAGTTGCCATTGCTTGGATTGCGCACATGGATCAGCGGCGCCTGGGCAAGCGCGCATCCCTCGGCCAACAGCCGATCTACCAAAGCAGGCGCACCGACTGGGCAAATCGCTTCAGGAAACAG
The DNA here is from genome assembly GCF_039839315.1 of Phaeobacter sp. CAU 1743. Lineage (NCBI taxonomy): Bacteria > Pseudomonadati > Pseudomonadota > Alphaproteobacteria > Rhodobacterales > Roseobacteraceae > Phaeobacter > Phaeobacter sp. CAU 1743. The sequence continues at coordinate 24,736 of NZ_JBDOQR010000063.1, forward strand.
CTTTTCCGTGCGCCCTTCCCGCCAGCCACCACTGCCATAACGCAAAGCCACATCAATACCGGGCGTCATCACCGGAAGGTCGCTCGCCGGAGCCTGCACGTTTACGGTAATATCCGGGTAATCCGCGTAAAACATTGGCAATCTTGGCATCAACCAGTAGGTCGCCATTCCCACGGTGCAAGAGACAGTCACCTGCCGTTCCCCGATGGCATGCAACGCCCGGATATCCTCCAGCGTGGCCGCAATCCGCCCCAACCCTTCACGCACTGCCCGCGACAGCATCTCGCCGGCATCTGTCAGGCGCGCGGGCCGCACCCGTCGGTCAAACAACGCGACTCCCACGTGCTCCTCCAGCGCCTTGACCGCCTGACTGACTGCGGGTTGTGTCACGTTCAGACGCGCCGCCGCATCCCGCATCGAACCATGCCGCGACAGGGCTTCGAAGGTCACAAGAAGGCGCAGTGGTGGGAGATGTTCCATCGAATAACTTAATCCATAGCTTAAGTTATCTTCACCCGAAACAGGCTGTCGTCAAGGCCCTTTCCCGTGAAATGCTGCATGGCAGAAAGCAAATCAACAAACGCGGCTCCTCCATGAACGATCTCAGCTCCTCCCTCGCTATCCCTGCCGTAACCGGTCTTGGCGAAAAAGGCCTCGACATTACGCTGCCCGACGGCAAGACACACTACTTCAACTACTACTGGCTGCGCGACAATTGCCCCAGTTCCTTCAGCCCGGTCACGCGCGAACGCAGTTTCGATATCTTCCACCTCGACGTGCCCCCGCGCGCCAAAATTGCTGAGGTCGAGGGCGACATGCTGGTGATCCGCTGGCAGGACGAAGACCACATCACCCGCCTGCCCCTGTCCTGGCTGGAAACCTATGCGGGCGGCAAGACGCGCCACGATCCCGCCGACCTGTCGCGCGTCGCCTGGTTCGGTGACCATTACCCCTCGGTTCCGCGGTTTTCCCAGCCACAGCTGGTGGCCGATGACGCCACCCGCGCCAAGTGGATCGAGGCGATGCTGGTACACGGCTTCACCATCCTGACTGACATGCCGGACTCGGATGAAGGGCTGACCGAAACGGCTGAGCTGATGGGCTGCGTGCGCCCGACCTTCTTTGGCACCTATTTTGATGTGAAGACCCACATCAACCCGACCAACACCGCCTATACCGCTGGCGCGCTGGAGCTGCACACAGACACCCCGGCCGAGGAGTTCGCCCCCGGCATCCAGTTCCTGCATTGCCGCGTTAACACGGTTGAAGGTGGTGACAGCCTTTATGCCGATGGCGTTGCGGTGGCCAATGACTTCCGCCAGCGCGACCCCGAGGGTTTCAAGCTGCTGACCGAGGTGCCGATCCCGTTTTACTGCGAACATGACACCTATGACGCGCGCTCGCGCCAGTATGTGATCGAGCTGGATCAGCACGGCGAGGTCGAGGGCCTCACCATCAGCCAGCATATGGCCGATATCTTCGACCTCGATCAAAAGCTTCTGGACGATTACTACCCCGCCTTCTGCCGCTTTGGTCGGATGCTGCAGGAAGAGAAATACATGATGCGCTTCCTGATGAAGGGCGGCGAATGCATGGTCTTTGACAACCACCGCATCGTACATGGCCGCGCGGCCTATACGGCAACCAGCGGCGACCGGTATCTGCGCGGCTGCTACGTGGACCGGTCGGAAATGCGCTCCACCTATCGCGCGCTGGTCAGCGAAGGACGGTTCAAGGCATGACCTACGCAGCAACACTCCCCGATACCGAGACGGTCCTGCGGGCGGATCTGGCAAATGCCTTCCGGATCTGTCACATGCTGGGATGGTCGGAAAGCGTCGGCAATCACTTCAGCGCAGCAGTCTCGGCCGATGGGCAGCAGTTTCTGCTAAACGCCAAGTGGCAGCATTTCGACACCATCACGCCAGAGGACTTGCTGTTGCTGGACAGCCGGACCAAGGAAACACCCGCAACGGCGGATGCCTCGGCTTGGTGTGTACACGGCACCCTACACCGCCGCCTGCCCGAGGCACGGGTCGTGCTGCATGCCCATTCGCCCTATGCGACTGCGCTGGCCTGCCTCAAGGACCCAACGATGGTGCCGATCGACAATAACACGGCGCGGTTCTACGGGCGCACGGCCTATGACCTTTCCTTTGGTGGCATTGCTGATGCCACCGAGGAAGGCGAGCGGCTGGCCGATGCGATTGGCGACAAATCGGTACTGGTCATGGGCAACCACGGTGTCACCATTGTCGGCGATACGGTGGCGGAGGCCTTTGAGGATCTCTATTTCTTCGAAAAGGCCGCTCAGACCCTGATCCTGGCCCGCTCGGATGGCAGCCCCCTTGCCGTTTTATCAGATGCCGTTGCGCAGAACACGGCAGACGGGTGGCGCGCCTATCGCGGCATGGCCCAGAAGCATTTTGAATACCTATCTAGCGCGCTGCCAACCATGCCAAAGTGAAACTTTCGCCCACGAAGCCATTGGCCGCCACTGCGGGGGCCAACGCGCTGTGATGCGGAACATTCCACGCCATGCCTTGGATATCCTGAAACGCGCCGCAGGCAAGCCCACCTTTCGCTCACACCGCCATTTCTGACGCAAGCACACCTCGCTGCGGCGAGGTGCGATTTTCGGAAAAAGCGCGAACTTTCCCGCGATCCTTCATTCGTGTCCATGCGTAGATTGCCGTCAGGCATCGGACGTTAGGCCTCATGCCGGTTCGGCGGCTTGCCTGAGCCATTCGGCGAAGATCTTGACGCCGTGTTTGTTGCGCGACAGCGGATTGAGCACGAGGCAATAGTCAAACCCGTGCAGCTCAGGCCCTTGGATTTGCCGGTAGCGACCGGATTTCAGACCTTCATCGACAAGCACGCTGCTGGACAACAGCAGCCCCAGCCCCTGATCCAGCGCATTGAACGCCGCGCTTTCATCACTGAAACGGGTAATGCGATCGGGCGGGAAGGTTTCCCCGGCTTCCTTGAACCATTCCTCCCAGGTGGGGCCTCCCATGTCGGCATTGCGCCAGCGATACCCCAGCAACCGACTGTCCTGCGCGCCGGTCTCCGGTTGATCGGCCAGGCTGACTGGGATGTAGCGGTCCGAGACCAAAATCTCGGCCTCCTCATTCGCGGCGGACTGGGGGCCATATCGGATCGCCAGGTCCAGCCGACCAGTCCGCAAGTCCAGAACGTCGTCATCGGTTTCGACTTCGACCCGGATGTCGCCATGCTTGTCGAAGAAATCTGAGAGTCTGATTCAAAACTTTTCGAGTGAATTCATTGTCTTGCGAGCATCCGCGTGACGCGGCGGATGTGTGCGATTGTGACCCAAGCTGCCGCGCTGGCGATGGATTTTTCCCAATCCTTCG
>NZ_JBDOQR010000064.1:0-26820 GCF_039839315.1 Phaeobacter sp. CAU 1743
GTCAGCAAGACAACGACCCCTCGTTACGGGTCGCCCGATAACGCCAGAAAAGCCCTGTAACGCCATAAGCTTAGAGACCACCGACCGATGATGCACACTACCCCCGCCGCGCCAACGATGAAAGATGCGATCGCCCATATGGAGGCGCACGGGACGGCCAGCCAGCGGCAGGACATCCGCAAAGCGAAGATCGTGTTCGCGCTGCACGGCATAGAGGCGGCGGACTTCGACACCTTCCCGGCCGACCTCCTCGAATTCGACCGGCGGGTCCCGAAACTGACCGGCACCATGCCGGGGCTACAGCGGCTGATCCACGCCGCTGGGATCTCCGGCAACACCTACCAGCAGTCCTGGCGCGCCGCGCGCCGCCTGATTACCGAGTGCACAGGCGCGGCGGCCGAAAAGAAGGAACGGAAGGGGCGGGATGACGAATGGGCCGAGCTCCAGAAAAGAGTAGAGTCTCTGGTCAAGGCTGGGCTTCTGGGGGCCCACGTCCGTAAGGGACTGCCCGCGCTCACGGACGCCTGCCGGGTACTCCGCCTCGCCCCCACCGACCTGACCAGTGACACGGTCACAACGCTCCTGAAGGTGGACGGGTCCCACCAGCGGACGACGCTGAGGAAGGGGCTGAAGGCCCTGGACCAGCTCCGCGACATCCCCCGCCTGGCCGATCTCCTCCCCGCCGCCCCGGTCACGCCCGCCCCGAAACCGGCCGGGCGCCTCGTCACCCTTCCGGCGCATCTTCAGGCGTCCATCAACGCCTGGGTGGATCATGCGGCGCGGGAGAAGGTCGAGGAGGCGCGCTATGAGCATCTCGCCGAGCCCCTGTCGAAAAGCTCCCGCGACCGCTACAGCGCGGCCCTATCGCTCTGGGTCGAGACGCTCCTGAAAACCGGGACTGATCTGCCCCACGGGACAGGGCTCGCCGACCTGTTCTCGTCCGATCAGGCCGATCTCGTGCTCGGGCGGTGGTCGTCCGCGAAGGCGCAAGCGGCCAGCACACACTACCATTACGTGACCGATCTCGCAGCGCTCCTCGCGCGCCACGGTCGGGCAGAGGAGGCGTCATATGTGGCCGGACTGACGAAGGTCCTGAGCCGGTTGAAAGAGGGCCGCGCGGCCGGGAAGATGATGAGGCCCAAGGTCCGGCGCTGGTGTGAGGCGCTGGTCCAGGATCCGCAGAAAGTCACTCTGTTCGACCGCCAGCACCTTGAATACTTCCGCCTCGCCCAGGAAGCGCTGACCACGGCGAAATCTGAAGAGTTCGACCTCCGCAAGGTCTCGGATCCAGGCCAGATGGCGGCCCTCCCGGACGCGAAACGCTCCCGAGCGAAACATCTTCTGCGGCGCGTGCGGATGTGCGGGGTTCTCACCGCCTACGCGACGATCGCTCTGGAGGGAGCGCCGTACCGGCGGCAGAACATTCTCGGGGTCCGGCACACCGGACCGAAGAAAACGATCTTTCTGCATCTGTCAGGCCCCACCCCGCACGCCACCATCAAGTTCCCGAACGGGGAGCTGAAGAACGGGAAATGGCTCACCCAGCGGGGGGAAGAGCTCGAGCCGGTGACGATCGAGAAGCGATATGACCAGGATTATGGACCGGAGATTTTCAGGTGGTACCTGAAGGAAATCCGGCCGCTCTTCCCGGAGGCCAGTCGAACCCACTGCCTGTTCCCGCCGATCAAACACGCACATACGACCGAGACCGGCTTACTCAAGGGCACGTTTGATATCTGGCTGGCCGAGGGGTCCGCCGAGATCGGTCTGCCCCTGTCCTCGCACTCCTTTCGGCACGGCTACTGCACCATCGCGATCAACGAAGGTCGCGTCTCCATTGAAGATCTGGCGAAGATCATGGCCGACAAGGTCTCGACGCTCCGGACTAACTACGCCTGGATCGACAGCAAGGCTTCGGTCCTCGCCGTTCAGAAGAATACCGCACACCGCCGGGCCGAAGCCGCCAAGGCCCGAAAAGGGGCCGAGCGATGAGTGCACACCCGATCTTCTCCAAGCCGGTCTGGCAACACTTTATGCATCATGAAGGGGTCCACGAGCTGCCCCTCCCCGCGCTGGTCGCCGCCGACCAGCTGCTGGACGAGCTCACCCGCACCAAGACCGTGGCGCCGACCAGTTCCGACTACGCGATGTGGGCACAAGGCGCCGCCGCTGAGGACCCGGGCGGCTGGCTGGACCGTCTCGGTATCGCCGCCGCCGTGATCCTGCCTTCGGAGACAGCGAAGATTGCGGGCGCACGGGCCCTCCTGCGGCCAGGATCGCCTCGGCCGGAACCGGCCCTTCGGACTGACACCGCTGAACCAGACGCGCCGTGGGATCCCTGTGAGCGTCTAGTCGCACCTCGGGCCCGGAAGGTCTCGGTTCACCCCTGGGAGCTCCCGGACCCCTGGCAGGCCGCGCTCCGCCGCGCAGCGCAGGGGCTGCCCGGAAAGATGACCGCCGCCCCTGCCCGCGACATTCTCCTACGGACCCGCGAGAAGCTGTGCCAGCTCGCCTGGTCCGCACGGCAAGCGGGTCTGGCCCCGGACCTGACCGAGGCAGTCGTGCGCCAGTATCTGGAGGACCTCGAAACGCGCCTGCGCGCCCGGACCCTCGGAATCCGGTGGGCAACGCTGCGCGCGACGGTGGAAGAACTCTACCGGTTCGCCCGCTACACCGGGATCACGTCACAGGACGATCGCAGATACCTGATGAAGCGCCTGTCGCGATACGAGTTTTTCGAGCAGGGGCAGGACGCGCTGAAATTCAGTGCGCTGCTGGAGACCGGGAACACGACCCTCTCCGTGCTGGATCAGGCCGACGAGATCCTTGAACAGGCCGCCCGAGAGAAGGACCTCGGCACGCGCCACCGGCTCCGGAACGCCGGAACGATCCTCGGCCTCTACAGCATTGTCCCGCTGCGCAACGCGGATGCAGAGCTCATTCTCGGGGAAACGCTCCTGTGGGAGTCCGGCACCTGGGTCATCGACACCCCGATCCGGAAAACCATGGCGCACTCCCCCGAGCACCTGGTGGTACCGCTCGAACCGGAATTCTGCCGCTACGTGGACGCGGTCGTGCTCGGGGACTTCGAACCTGAGCACCTCCCCGAGCTGCGCGCGCGCGCGGCCCGGTCCGGGCGGCCGCTGATCGTCCACCCCGACGGGTCCCGACCGAGCCCGACCTACATCCCGCGCATCTTCAAGGAGCGCACCGGGAACTCGTTCACGACGACCCGGACCATGCTGCACACCGACCAGGCGATAAGCCGAGGCGAGGTTGGGACCCGAGACGCCATGGTCATGGCGCATCAGACCTCGCCCCGGACGGCGCAGAAATATCAGGAGAAGCGGATCCGCCGGGTCGCGATCAATCGGGTCCAGGACGCCGCTGCCGCACGGCGGGCAGGCCTGGCCACCCCGGACCTGCTGGCGGCGCTGCGGGAACTCAACACAGAGCAGGAGGAGCAGGAGTGAGGCTATCGGAGATTCACGCCGCGATTGAGGCCGGACGGGGACCGGAAATCTCTGAGGATCGGGCCTTTGCCACGCTGGTGGCAATCGAACACCTGGCCCGGATCGAGGGGCTTCCGGTGTCAGCGCTTGATTTCGCACCGCCGCAGTTCGGCGCGAAGTATATCTATCAGCTACCGGAACTGCGCGGGTCCTGGGGTGGTCGGGCGCAGTATCTGACCTGGCGAAACCTCATCCTGAACGCGCAGATGCGTTTTTCGCCGGGGGATGTGGACGCAGACCCATGGCGGTCCCTGAACCGTGCGGTCCGCATTGAAGTCCAGAAGCCGACCACGACCCTCTATGACCTCTCACGATATCTCCCCGCCGGTCTGCATCCCCAGGACGTGACAAACGAGCTCCTGATTGACGCCTTCAACCGACTGCCGGAGGAGCTGACCGGCCGATTCAGAATCGGGCTCGGGTTGTTCAGGGGTCTGTTCAAACGAGACCTCGCGCTGCAGACAGGCCTACTCCCGGACGTATGTCCCAGAGCTCTCCCCGGACGTCGCAGTCATCGGCAACACACATCCATGTCGCCTGAAATCGAGGCCTGGCGGAACAGCCTCGCGGACAGGGAAGTCATTTTCTCGTTGGACTACCTGAACCGTCTTGCGATCGCCGGCGGCAGACTGAACGGGAAAACAGACACGCTGGATGACCTGCGCGTCGCCCTTTGCGATCTGCCCGACCCCGGGGATGTGGGGATCCCATCAATCCTGCCGAAAACTCTACGCAAATACGTGAACCGGGTACGACACGCACTCGGCGGTCCGGACCCTAGGAAAACACCAGCCGAACAGGCCTGGGCCGACCTCAGGACGGCAGCCCGGGCGGTCGGATGCGAGACGAGTTTTCTCTGGGCCGTGGCACAGGCCGCCGCCTCAAGGGGCCTGTTCCCAACGGAGGTTTCGGAAACCACCGCCCTCGAAATCCTGAAGGCGTGCAAGGTCCATCACGAGCGGTCTGCGTTTCGCCGGGGATGCGAACAGTTCGACGCCTTGAGGGGGAAGGTCCCACCGGATCTCCTCCCGCCCTCCCCGCTCGGCATCAAACCGCCCCCACCTCGTCCGCCACGAGCACCGAAGCCGGTTCTTCCGCCGGATCCGGTCCAGACCGCCTGGACTGACCTCTACGCCCGGCTTCGCGAGCACGGGTGGACACACAAAGAGGTCGGAGCGCTGTCATACCTCCGTGTCCGGGCCTGCGCGGCCGGCATCGCGCCACGAGACCTGTGCCAGGAGTTCATCGGCACCCTGGAGCGCGAAATCACTGTCGTCTCGGACCGCACCCGTCTCCGGGCAGCAGTCCAGAGGATCGCGACACTGTCGAAGCGCTCTGATTTTTCAGACCTACCTGATCTCTCCATTCCCGACGATCGAAGGTTCAGTCACGGAGGACTGGGAGAGCAGGCACGAGCCGAGCTCGAGGAGTTGATGGCGTTCATGAACGCCGCGCAGTCCACGCGTCGGGGTTTTCGTGTCGCGGTCGGCATCCTTACAGATGCCATGGGGCGACCCGATATCCCCCTGCGGGAGCTTCTGAAGGCTGACATGTCAGCATATGATCTGGGTGCCCACGAGCCCCGGCGGAAAGTTCACACGGACAAGATCCGGACCCTGCGAGAGTTCATCGGGCTCCCATGGACCCCGGCCTGGCGGGAGTTACAGAGGATTGTCACTGGGAACGGCCTGACAGCGCTGGACAATCCAGTTCCCAAGATCCTCGCCCGGAAACCGGGCACGGACCCTGATGGCCTGACGCTTGAATGGGCTCAGCGCCTTGATCGTGAATACCGGTCAACCCTGAAATACCCGCCGCATGGACGCGCGGATCTCGCGAGGAAACTGGCCCGCCATCTCGCCGCCTTCGACGCGCTGCATGACATCCCGGCGGTCGCGGGATCCGGGCTGCTGCCGCCCCGGATCGGGCCGATCAGATAAGTACGCGTTAACATATGGGAGAAAGTGTAATGAAAATGCATAATATTTAGTCTAAGTCTGACCAAGAGCATTGCGCGAGAATAATATGAAGGCCTTGTTTTACTGGCTCATGGACAAGGTTGTCTGGGCGCTTTTTGTGGTGCCGGCCCTGTCAGAATGGCTCAAAGACAAAGAGAGCACACCGTGGATTTCAGCGGCTTTTGACTGGGTCAACCGCCACGCTGTGGGCCTCCTGGGCGAACCCGCATTCCCATGGATAGCCGGAACCCTACTGGGGACCGCGATCGGCGTCCTGTCCCACCGGCTTCTTGTCTGGACAGTGCGCCGAATAACGGAAGACCGGTTCGAGAAGTTCGATAGCTTGTCGGTAGACGTCATGCTCCACCTTTACAACTCACGAGGCCTAAGTGCGGATACTGATGTGAGCGGGCTGATGGCGAAGGTCCAGCGACTTTTCACAGCCCTTCAGAACCAGCGGGTCACAACGCCGAATTTACCGAAAGGTGACCCGGTTCCGACCCTGACAGCATACATCAACTACATTCGGCCTTTCATCGAAGATCGAGATATCCGCGTTTTACGACAGAGGGCTAAGGAGTGGGTGACCGCTCAGGTCAAAACCCGGGTTGATTAAATCTCCATATCTCGGCACCTTGATATCAAGGTGCCTTTATACCTTATACTCTTCATCACTCTCCGCGACCTCATCGACGCCCTCGTCGAAGGTGCTGACCAGTCGCTCCATCCCCTCGATGACCCGCTCCACCGCGGACCTGCGCCGCAGGATCCCCGGCTTCTCGGTCATGACGGACAAGACCCGGTCCTGAAGGGGCCGCTTCCCGGTGAACAGGGTCTCCGCGATCAGCTTCTGGAGCCCGTCCGGGTCCAGCTTCTCAGCCGCGCAGAACTCCGCGAAGGCGCCGGCCCGTTTCCCGGCCCAGAAGCTGTCGAACTCCTTCCGGAGATCCGCGTCCGGGGGCAGGTTCGGCATTACCTCATTTAGGAACTCCTCGAGATAGGGCCGCTTGTTCCGAAGCCCGATCTCGGACGCGATCAGGTCCACGACCCGCTGGCGCTGCGCCTGCGCTTTTCGGGACGTCCGCCCCTCCTCCGTCTCCGTCGCCTTGAGGGACAAGAGGAGGGCCAGGATGTAGGCCACGTTGATCTCGTCCCGGCGCAGGAGCTCCAGCTCGAAGTCGAGCCCGGTGAGCGGGTCCGCGGCGTCCCCGTCGCCCTCACCGTCCCCCTTCTGCGCGAGGTCCAGGTACTTGCTCTTGAAGTCCTCGTACTCCTGCGGGTCCGAGGGGAGGTCGGAAGGGTTGAATTCGGAGAAGGTGCCCAGCACGTTCCGGACCCGCATCAATTCCCGGAACGCCTTGGCGAAGGCGGCCTGCGCCTCCTCGTCCGGCAGGGCGTCCACGTCGTCCGGGGTCGGGGTGATCGCGTGCAGTTCGTCCAGCGCCTCCTCGTACTTCTTGAGGTGCTCCTCGTAGGAACCGATCAGCACCACCTCCGCCGCGTCCCGGTTCGCGAAGAGGGCGATCGCCTCGTCCGTGTTCTCCTTCAGGTCCCGGAAACAGACGATGTTCCCCTGCGATTTCACCTGGCCGAGGGTCCGGTTCGTGCGAGAGAAGGCCTGAATGAGCCCGTGGTAGCGGAGGTTCTTGTCGACGTAGAGGGTGTTCAGTGTAAATGCCGTTTCAAAAATCCCCAAAAGTGGCGAAGTAAAATTCCCCACTTTTCGGTCTCGGTGATCAGCCGGTTTTTGCGATCATTTTCTCCTTTTTCGGTGGGCGCCCGCGGCGCTTTGGAGCGGGGGGCGGTGTGATGGGGGCGTTTGTGCGCGTGTGCTCGGGGATGAGGTCGGTGTGCGCGCGCAGACGGTAGCTGGCACCTTCGATCTGGACGACGACGGCGTGGTGGAGGAGTCTGTCGAGGAGCGCGGTGGCGACGACGGGATCGCCGAAGACCTCACCCCATTCCGCGAATCCGCGGTTGGATGTAAGGATCATGGCACCTTTCTCGTAGCGTGCGTTGACCAGCTGGAAGAACAGGTTGGCGCCGCCTTGGGTGATGGGCAGGTAGCCAATCTCATCGACGATCAGCAGGGATGCGCGCGCATAGAAGCGGATCTTTTCGAGCAAGCGACCCTCGCGCTCGGCTTTGGACAGCCCTTCGATCAACTCCGCCAAGGTCGCGCGATAGACGCTTTTGCCCTTCTTGACAGCGGCCACACCCAGAGCTGTGGCGAGATGGCTCTTACCGGGGCCCGGCGGCCCGAGGAAGTGGACGACCTCTGCCCGCGTGATGAAGTCGAGCTGCGCCAAGGCCATGATCCGGTCGCGATCGAGGGATGGTTGGAACGTGAAGTCGAAGCTTTCCAGCGTTTTGGGCGGTGTGAGGCGCGCGGTTGTCAGCGCCACACCAACACGGCGATCTTCTCGACAATTGAACTCTTCGGAGAGCAGACTGTCGATGGCCTCGATCGAGCCGATCTCACCCCTCTCGAGGCGCTGAACCATGTGATCCAGCATCTCCATGGCACGCGGCATCTTCAGGCCCAGAAGACTTGCGCGAATGTTGTCTACGAGCCCGCTCATGACACCGCCCCCGTAGCCAATCGGCGGCCAACGGCCCCGTAGAAGTCCAGCGGCCTGCGCCCGACGCCAATCGGTGCCGGTGGTTTTGTCGCCCGGATCGGCGTTGCTTTGCGGTGGCTTGGATCAACGCGGCGCTGGTTCTTGCCCTCGATAACAGGATGGCGGGCGACCAAGTTGCCATCCTCGAAGATCTGCAGCTCAGTCACATGATGTTGGACTTCCAAGGTTCTGCGCCGTGTCGTGTCCGGCACCGAGTAATGATTGCCGCCAACAGAGATCATGCCGTCCTTGGTGACGCGCCGCTCAATCGTCAGCACCGCGCTGTAGGGGTTGGCAGGCAGTGGTCGCAACGCGGGGCGTTCCTCGGCGAATGCCTCATCGACAACGCGCTGTGTCGTGGCGTGAACGCGCGGGTTCGCAATCTCCACGCGCCAGGCGCCGAACTGGGCATTGAGATCATCCAGATTCCGGAACGTCCGACCAAGGAAGAAGTCCTGACGGATGTAGCGGAACGGACGCTCAACCTTGCCTTTCGTCTTGGCCCGATACGGCTGGCAGGCGCGGGGCGCGCAATCGTAGTGGGTTAGCAGCGAGACCAGAGACGCGTTGTAAGTGACAACGCCGTCGGTACTTTCGCCAATCACCGCCGTCTTCATCCGGTCATAGAGAACCTCTTCTGGCGCGCCGCCCATGGCCGTGAAGGCGGCCACGTGGCACCGCAACACCGTCTGCAGGTTCTGGCTGGCGCAAAACTGCCCCCAAAGCCAACGGGAGTGGCCGAGAACCATGGAGAACAGCCAGACCTTTCGCACAACCCCAGGCTCGTCGATGAACTCAACGGCGAACTCGGCAAAGTCCACCTGGGCCTGCTTGCCTGGCGGCGTCTCAAATCGCCGCTCGAACTGCGCCTGCTTGGGCGGCCTGATCTCACGCACAAACGTCTTCACGGCCGTATATCCGCCTTCATAGCCCCGCTCGCGGATTTCCCGCATCAACCGCCGCGCGGTCAAATCCGGGAACAACGTCAATCGCTCCTGCAGATACGTCTCATACGGCTCAATAATGCGCGCACGTGGCGCGCGAGACTTATATTCCGGGGCCTCCAGGCCCCGTGCCAGATACTTTCTGACGGTCTTCCGATCGAGCCCGGTCTGCCGCGCGATCGCGCTGACACCCAGGCCTTGTCTCTTCAAATCATGGATCAAAACGATCTCTCCCAGTGCAATCAACTCGAAGCCTCACTCCTTCTTTTGAGCTTCGAGCTTAACGGCCCGCGTCCCGTTCGATTTTTGAATATTTGAGGTTCAAAAATCGCCCAGGACGCTACCAACTGGGGAAATTTCAAACGCCCCTTTTGGGGAGATTACATCCGGCACCTACATTCAGGGTCTTCGCGTCGAACCCGGTCAGGAACATGTTCACGACGAGCAGGATGTCGATCCCCTGGTCCGGGGTGAAATCCTTCCGGTCCCGGGCCTTCATCCGCTTCGCGAGGGCCCGGTAGTAGGAATAGAACCCCTTCCCGTCCCGGACGGTCTCGTTGACCCCGTAGAGGGCGTTATACGCCTCCACGTAGCCCATCAGCTTGTCCCGTTTCGGGTTGTCCGCCCCGGCCCCGTCGGCCGGGAACTCCGTGTCCGGGATCATCCCGTCCGCGTCCGGGTCCTCCTCGTTCGCCGCATAGGTGAAGATGGTCGCGATTTTCAGGTCATGACGACCGTCCTGCCGCTTCGCCTCGAAGAGGTCGTAATAGGCGCAAAGCGCGTCGACGGAGCTGACCGCGAAGACCGCCCCGAACTGGCGGCCGCGGGTCTTCCGGTCATGGTTCTCGATGATCCAGTCCGTGACCCGGTCGATCCGGTCCGGGTGGTCGTAGAAGGCGCGGGACTCGAGCGCGCGGTCCCGTTCCGCCTGCGCCTTCCGGTCCACCTTCTCGTCGCCCGTGGGCGTGACCGGGGCGCTGGTCTGGCCGAGATACTCGACCGAGAAGCGCAGCACGTTCTCGTCCCGGATCGCGTCCGTGATGACGTAGTCGTGCAGCCGCTCGTCGAACAGGTCCTTCGTGGTCCGCTTCCCGACCGCGTTCTCCTTCAGGATCGGGGTCCCGGTGAACCCGAACAGCTGTGCCCGCTCGAAGAAGGCCCGGATCCTGCGGTGCGTCTCACCGAACTGGCTCCGGTGACACTCGTCGAAGATGAAGACGACGCGGCCCCGTTTCAGGTGCTCGAGCCGGGGCCCGTAGAGGTCCCGGGAGATCGCCGTGTTCAGCTTCTGGATCGTGGTGATCACCAGCTTCGTGTTCGGGTCCGCGAGCTGGGTCACCAGCTGGCGGGTGTTGTCCGTCCCGTCCACGGAGCCGGGCTGGAAGTGGTTGAACTCCTTGGTGGTCTGGTAGTCGAGGTCGGCCCGGTCGACGACGAAGACCACCTTGTCCACCTTGGGCAGCGCGATCAGGTTCTGCGCCGCCTTGAAGGAGGTCAGGGTCTTCCCGGACCCGGTCGTGTGCCAGATGTACCCGTTCTTCCGGCCCTGCTCGACCCGCTCCTGGATCCGCTCCGCCGCGTAATACTGGTATGACCGCAGCACCATCAGGATCTTGTCGCTCTGGTGCAAGACCACGTATTTTGAGATCATCTTGGAGAGGTGGCACTTCTCCAGAAACGCATCCGCGAAGTCCCCGAGCCGGTTCATCGGCATGTTATCCGGGGTCGCCCAGCTGAACGTCTGCTTGAAGGACTGGTGCCGGTTATTCGCGTAATACCGGGTGTTCACTCCGTTCGAGATCACGAAGACCTGGACGTACTGGAACAGGCCGCGCGCGGCCCGGAAGCTATCGCGCTGGTACCGGTTGATCTGATGGAAGGCCGCCTTCAGTTCGACCCCGCGGCGCTTCAGCTCCACCTGACAAAGCGGCAGCCCGTTGATCAGGAGGGTCACGTCGTACCGGTTTTTCCGGCGCCCCTCGATCCCGATCTGGGTCGCCACCTGGTACCGGTTCCGGCACCAGTGCTCCGTGTTCAGGAACTCGATCCAGACCGGATCCCCCTCGTCCCGGTCCAGCCGGAACTTCCCCCGCAAGGTCTCCGCCCGGTCGAACACGCCCCCCTTGTCGAGATGGTTCAGGACCCGGGTGAACTCCGCGTCCGTCATCGTGATCCCGTTATGGGCGTCGAGCTGGGCGCGCAGGTTGGCGTAGAGGGACGCCTCGTCCGCGAGCCGGACCGGGGCCCAGCCGAGCCCCTGGAGACGGGTCACGAGACAGGATTCGAGCTGAGCTTCAGACTGGACGGACATGGGCGACCCCTTACACGAACGTTTTCTGGAGGAGTCCCTTCTTGAAGGCCTCCATGAGGGAGATCTGGTCCGTCACGGCGTCGATCTTGGCGTCGAGAGCGGAAAGCGCGCCGGCGATCTTCTCCTGCTCCTCAGGATGCGGAAATAGGAGTTTGATCTTCAAGAACCCAGTTCTCGAGATGTTAAAGCGAGTACTTCCCTGTGCAAGCTTGATCACCTCACGACGGTACAGCGGGCTTCTGAATAGGTATTTTGAGAACTCCGGAAGTAAGGCTTTCAGATCATAGGGCCTGTAGCCAAAACAGAAGCTGTTCAGATACAAGTCCTCCACCTCGTCAAGCATGACGGATGCAAAGCCAACTTCACTCGGTGTTTCGGACGATGTCGTCATCAAGACATCTCCGAATACAACCCTGTTCTGCTTTTCTTTCGGTCCGATTTTTACTAGGGCGAATTTTGAGACATCGATCCGGGCGCTTTCAAAGACCTGACGGTATGTGATGAAGGGTACTCCCTCACCAAAGTCCTCAGCACTTTTTCCGGACAACCCACCGTAAAGTTCACCAAAACTTCCCAGCTTCCGCTCCTCCCAGTCCGGAAAGTTCGACCCGTCCTCCCGCGTGAACCGCAGCTCCTGCGAGAAGAGCCGCTGCATCAAGCCGATCTTGAACTGGCGCAGCCCGTCCGCCTTCTCCCGCAGGGCGGCCAGCTTGGCGTCGACGGCCTCGAACCCGGCCGCGATCCGCTTCTGCTCTTCCAGCGGGGGCACGTTCACCCGGAACTTCAGCCAGTCCTCCAGCTTGAAGATCATCTTTTCGACGTGAACGCCGATGCTGGAATGGAAGCAGGTCTGCTGGAAGTAGACCGAGTGGCTCAGGTATCTCAGGAAGCCCAGATCGAGCCCGGGCTTGCAGCGAAGCACCGAGTATTCGTTCGACACGATCGACCCCGCGAACTCATCCGGGACGACGGCACAGGCGCCGTGGACGATCTGTCGCTTGGAGATCAGGAAATCCCCGCCCTCGAGGGCGAACTGCGACTTGACCGAGATGTCCTTCCCGCGAAACCGTCCTCGTGACTCGATCCCGCCTCTCGACCGCTTCACGGTCACCAGGTCGTACTCCCCGTCATCCGTCATGCGGACGGGGCGCTGAACCACCTTCAGCAGCTCCCCGAAGCGACGGGTCGACCAGCCTTCTGGGGCCACCGACAGTCGAGGGATCCCGGGCTGAACCGAACGGGGATAGGTCGGCACCATCAGGTTGGTCGGCGCATCCGTCATACCGGCGCCTCCAGCCCGAGCCGGTCACAGAAGGCCCGAATGTTCTGGTCGATCTCCGGCATGCGCACCTCGACCTGCCGGATCGCCGCCGTGACAGCCGTAAGGTCGACCACCTCGTTTTCCTGATAGCTGTCAACGTATCGCGGGATGTTCAGGTTATAATCGTTCACCGCGATCTCCTCGCGGGTGGCGAGGTGGCTGAACCGGTCTATCTCGACCCGGTCCCGGAACCCGTCAACGATCCGGTCGATGTTCGGCTCATCGAGCCAGTTCTGGTTCTTCCCCTTCTGGAACTCGGTGGAGGCGTCGACGAACAGGACCTCCTCCGTCTCCCGACACTTCTTGAACACCATGATGCAGGTGGGGATCCCGGTCCCATAGAAGATGTTCGCGGGCAGCCCGATCACCGCGTCGAGCCAGTTCTTCTCTCTGATGATGTATTCCCGGATCACCCCCTCCGCCCCGCCACGGAACAGGGCCCCGTGCGGCAGGACCACCGCCATCACCCCCTTGTCGTCCAGGTGATGGAGCATGTGCATGACGAAGGCGTAATCCGCCTTCGTCTTCGGGGCGAGCTTGCCGTAATCCGCGAACCGGTCGTCGGACTTGAACAGGTCCTTCGCTGACCAGTGCGCCGAGAAGGGCGGGTTCGCAACGATCGCCTCGAAGGTCATCCCGTCATGCATCGGGGTCTCGAGCGTGTCGTCCTGGCGCAGGTCGAAGTTCCGGTAGTGGACCCCGTGCAGGATCATGTTCATCCGGGCGAGGTTATAGGTGGTCCGGTTCATCTCCTGGCCGTAGAAGTCGCCGACCTCCCGGACCTCCTTGGCGACCCTCAGAAGCAGGGAGCCGGACCCGCAGGTCGGGTCGTAGACGGATTTCAGCCGCTCCTTCCCGGTCGTGACGATCCGGGCCAGGATCGTGGAGACCGCCTGCGGGGTGTAGAACTCCCCCGCGGTCTTGCCCGCTCCGGACGCGAACTGGCCGATCAGGTACTCGTAGGCGTCCCCGAGCACGTCGGAATCCGCGTCCTCCAGCCGGAAGTCGATCTCGTCCAGGTGGGTCAGGATCTTCGAGATGAGCGTGTTCTTCGCCTCCTCGGTCCGGCCCAGCTTGGTCGACGTGAGGTCCAGGTCCTCGAACAGGTGGTCGAAATCGTCCTCCGAGGCGGTCCCCATGGTGGACCGCTCGATGTTCCCGAGGATCGTGGCGAGTTCGGGGAGCACGAAGGCGCCCGGCTGGCGGCTTCGGGCCGCGACCGCGCTGAACAGCTCGGACGGCTTCAGGAAGTAGCCGAGCGCCTCGGTCGTCGCGTCCTGGACCGCGGCCAGGAGCTCCTGACCCTCGGGGGTCTTCTCGTCGATGTCGGCGAAGACAATCCCGTCCTCCTTCAGCGCATCGTCCGCGTAGAGGTGGAGCCGCTCGGACAAGTATTTGTAGAAGATGAACCCGAGGATGTAGTCCCGGAACTCGTCCGCGTTCATCTTGCCGCGGAGGGTGTTCGCGATCCCCCAGAGGGCCTTCTCGAGGCGCTGCTTCTGCTCGTCTGTCATTCTGTTTGTGCTTCTTTTGATTTCAATGCCTTGAATCCCATTTTAAAGGCCTGGACCTGCGTGAACCCTCGTGATGCACACCAGACTTTGAATTCGCGGCGTTCCCGTTCGCTAATCTTGAAGTTCAGGCTTACAAGTTCGTCGAGTTCCGGATCATCATCCTCATCGGTGTGTTCTGCCATCTACGGGTCTCCCATGTCTTCATAGGCGGATTTCTTTATTTCAAGTTATGATTTGTCTGTGTGTCTGTCACCCATGAAAGAGGGGTTTTCCACATCTCTTGCTTCTCGAGTATGATTTTACCCACGCCCTTTCAGACCGCTCAGGTGCCGAAAACGGGTCCTGACAGCGGCACAGCGTTCGTTATGGAGGTGTTTATAGGGTGTTTAATATGTGTTTAGAGATTCTGGCTTCGAAAAATTCGTTATATTATCAATACCTTAACCTTGCTTTTCTGGGTGTGCGCGTGTGTGAATCCCGAAAGAGCGTGTGTGAATCCCGAAATAGTGTGTGTAAAGTGCGGCCTAGCTCCACACTTATCCACAGGCATAGCCGTGCCGTGTGTGAATCCCGAAATTTTGCTTGATCTGCTTCCGCACATCATGGATGGTCGCTGAAGTGTGTGTGATTCCCGAAAACTTACACACGTTAAGGGGCGGGAGATCGATGAGCGAACATTTGAAGCCGATTCGGCATCCCCAAGGTGATCTTTTCGTCTGTGATATTACAGACGTAATTCTTAAAGATGACTTGGCGTCTATGGAACACCCCTTCTACTCTCTTTCGAAAAAACCGGATCGTGAACCGAAGCGGTACGAATATAAGGGGAAATGGATTGAGTTTCGTCCGAGCTTCAAAGGCATGCCGACGATTTACGATAAGGATCTCATCATTTATGCGATTAGCCAGCTGATCGCAGGAATGCGTGAAGGCCGTCCGATATCGAAAAGGGTTCAAATAGATCCTTATGCCTTCCTCGTCTTCACTCAGCGTGGCGTTGGTGGGCGAGATTACGATGCGCTCGTTGATTCATTAGACCGGATCGATGGAACGCGTTTCAGGACAAACATTCTATTTGAGGGTACTCGTACGGATGAGTGGATAGGCCTTATCGACGGCGCTAAGATGCAGACGGATGAGCGTACCGGGAAAATTAAGACGCTTGAGCTGCGCTTGTCAGACATGGTGATCTCTTCTGTTCAGGAGATGAAGGTTTTAACGCTACATAAGGATTATTTCCGGCTGTCTCGTCCGATTGAAAGACGTATCTATGAAATAGCCCGCAAAGCGGTCGGGCAGAATGAGAGCTGGATGTTCAAGATGAGCACCTTGCATCACAAATCCGGTTCTAAGGGATCTCTTCGGGAGTTTCGTAGGCAGATAAAACCGATCGTCGAAGGTGACTACCTGCCAGACTATATGATTTCCTATGATGACGATGCGGACACGGTGACGTTCATAAACCGGAACACCATGCCGCGCGACACGGATGTCATAGAGCATGACGCTCAGTCTATCATAAATCGTGTGTCATCCGACGCGCTTCAACAAGCGCGCTCGATCGCTTCAGGATGGGATATCTACTTCGTTCTGCAGCGGTTCGGAGCTTGGTGGGTGCATATAGGAAAACCGGTAACGCATAATCCGGACGCGTTATTCCTGAAATTCTGTCGCACCTGGCAGGAGAAGAAGGGGCGCCCATCCTGATGTTCAGCCTGTTTTTCCTTTTTGAGCGTTCAGGAGCAGTTCTAGGCCCTCCCAGAGAGTAAGGTCCCTGTCCCGACAAAAGGCGCGAAATTCATCAGTTACGCGCTTCGGGCCCGGTATAGAGACCTTATCCTGGGGCTCGCGGCGTTTCGGCCCCGGTTTCGTCCTTTGTACGGGTTCTCGGTTTACGAACCCCATTTCGTTTCCGGCCTGAACGGCTTGGGTCAGGCTGTCAGCGTCTACTTTCCGCCGAGCAGGCCGACTGGGCGTGGTCTCTGGTAGGTCTATTCCACCCTCGCTGAAACCGTATTTGTTCATGCCGAGACCTCCTGCACGAGGACTTGGATCACGGCCTGCGCGTAGTCCCGGGCGTTATCGATCGCTCCGGTGACCTGGTGAAGGGATTTCTCCGTGACGGAAGCGCTTTTTCCAGCCATCTCGGTCCTGACGAGTTCAGGGAGTTCAGACAGCAGAACGCCGTCACGGAATATCCGGGTGTAAGGAGCCCGTTTGGCGATCCGCACCGGCAAAGTAGGGATGTTGTTCGTCTCCATCTCGGCCCGCACATCTCGTTCATCCGACGACTGGAAAGCCGCGTTCGTCCGTGTGAAGAGCAAGATATACGCTATCGGTGCTCGTATCATGGCGCTGGTCGACTGGATGAGACGGACTGCGGTGGCCGCCTGCCGGGCCTCCATGGGTGAGCCATCAAGAGGAATGACACACAAGTCGGTACGTGACAGAGCGAATGTTACGATCTGATCTTTTGATCCTTCGAGGTCGATGATGAGGTAGTCGATGGAATCCGTCAGGCTGTCTATGAGCGAAACGGTATCCTCGGCTTGCGGGCGCGCATGAACGGTAAATGGGACCCCCCTGCCCTCTTCTGCCCGGCTTCGCGACCACGTGATGATGTTCGCGTTCGGGTCAAGGTCTAGGATCGCCACTCGTCCGCCGGAAATGGCGATCTGTTCAGCGAGCAACATGGCACTCGTGGTCTTGCCCGAGCCGCCTTTCGGATTTGCGAAGGTGATTACATACATGATCACACAATGCCAGATTTAGAGCTATCGTCAATGATAGAGTTATTACTATATCTAACTATAACTCTAAAGTTAGAGTTTTATCAGAATACGCATGGAGAACTGACGAAAAATCTTGCAGATGAACTGCACTCCGTACTTTGCTAGATAAATTTCACTATATATCGTGACGCCATGCAGCTCGACATTTTTCCTGATCAGACCCGGCTTCGCCGCGAAGATCCATCGCAGAACATGAGGCGCTTCTATCGCATGCTCGTCCAGCGTGACCTTTTCGAGGGTGCAAGCCTCATCTGGGAATAGGGCCACATCGGAAACCCTGGCACTGTCCGGGTTCAGTCAGATACATATCTTCTACTAGCGTCGACCAGAATCGTGAAATCGCAAGACAGCCGCACATAGAAAGGCGTTCGTAAAGCCGTCACCTGATAGTGAAGCTTGGCCGCTCGATCCTTGATTTCCACAGCGTTTTCTTTAATGAACTCATACTGTTTATACAGCATTCTACGATAACGCTCACTCTGGCTAGCCATGTCGAGAAGTGTGATTTCCGTGTCCGGCACGGGAATCATGTTATTCAGTGAGATCATGCCCAGTTTGTTGTTTGGGTTGCCACGTTCGTGCAGTTTGAACACCGTTACGTTCGAGCTTTTGATTCTGTCATGCTTCGGCTTATAGGAGGTCAGCGGGGCCAGAAACTTGTGCCCGGATACATCCAAGACTATACCGACATAGGGCTTCGCGTTGATGTAGGCGGTGCCTTGAGCATAATACACTCGGGGTTCGACCGCATGCAGGTGATCCAGATATGCGGTCGATACGGTATAAAACTTGAGTTCGCTCAATGCTTTAAGTCCTTAGTCATGAAAAAAGGCGGCTTGCGCCACCTTTTTCCTACGTACGGCGTATATGCCGATTCAAGTTCGCACTTAAAGGTAGCGTATCACCTAATGTTCAAGTTCGCACTTAAAGGTAGCGTATCACCTAATGTTCAAGTTCGCACTTAAAGGTAGCGCATCACCTATGGTTTGAACTTTGCCCATATTTTTGAGAAAAAGTCAAGGGTAAGTCGTCAGGGTTCAGGCGGGACATCAGGAGAGGGACGCAACGCGCGCGTTGCGTCCCATAGGCAGGCGTGTCAGATAGGCCGCCCCGTCAACCACGACCAGATTTACCGATGCACCTTTCCGAGAATGACCGCGAAACCCTGTTGAAAACCCTGAACGCCAAGGATCCAGCGCTCATTCAGGCGCGGATGGCGAATGCGCTGCTCCTGCTGGCGGAGGGGTTGAGCACGGAAGATGTTGCGGGTCTTCTCTATCTGGACGAGGCGAGCGTCGCCGGGTGGCAGGCCCTGTTTTCGAAACGGAATTCGAAGGCGGCGTGACGCACTCACGCCATGGGGCGGCGGTTCGACAGCATGGCTGACCTTCATATTGCGGGACACGCCTCATCCGGGGCATCGTAGATCAGTACAGTCGGGAGCGCGGTGATGTCTGCGATCATCAGGAACCGGGCCGCAGAGAAGGCCCGCGCCCGAGCGCGGGACGAAGAACGGTTGCTCCGAGGCGAGATCTCCCCGTCCGAGCTCCAGCGGGAGAACCTCGTTTTCCGCGGGGTCCGAAAGGACGTGATCGGGCTCAAGCCGAAATATAAGCCGAAGGGTGTCGACTACGTGCTCGATCATTCCAAAACCTGAGCGCATCTCGGAGTTCTACCGTGTCGGACCTATCAAAAACTTCACGAAAGTTCCCTGCCGCGCAGGACCTCACTTTGCCTGACGGGACCGTTAATCTCGACCTCCTGGTTGACATGGTCCGCCTCAGCAGGACGGACCTCGCCGGCGTTCTGGGCATGTCCCGTGACGCGGTATCAAAGTCTGCGCGCTTGAGGTCTAACACGTCTCAGCGCAAGCTGCGGGACCTTGTCGAGATCCTGCTGCGCGTTTCGCCCTGGGCCGGCTCGCTCCCGCAGGCCTTCGCCTGGTTCACGTCCCAGCCCCTCCCGTCCTTCGGCCAGCAGACGGCGGCTGACCTGTTTCGTGAGGGCCGGGCCGACGCGGTCAAAGCCTACATCTCGAGGATCGAGGTCGGCGGATACGTGTGAGGCCGCCCGGACCGGTGAATCGGTAGGGCAGGGGGCCTGTTTCAGCTTTCAGGTTCAACAGTATTCGGAAATTCTGTTGTCGCTATTCTGCGTGGGATCACGCAGCCATTCATCGAGCTTCGACCAGCGCCGCCGTCCGGACACGTTCTTGACAGCGATCGCCACGGCCCGCTTCTGGCCGATCAGGACCACCAGTTTCTTCCCTCTTGTCACGCCCGTGTAGATCAGGTTCCGCTGGAGCATCGCGTAGTGCTGGGTCATCACGGGGATGACAACGGCGGGATATTCCGATCCCTGGCTCTTGTGGATCGTCGCCGCGTAGGCCGGGACCAGCGTGTCCAGCTCCCCGAAGACGAAGGTGACGGTTCGCCCATCAAAGTTCACGGCGAGTTCGCCCTCATCCAGATCGACGTCCTCGACCGTACCGATGTCCCCGTTGTAGACGTCCTTGTCGTAGTCGTTCTCGACCTGCATGACCTTGTCGCCTGGGGCGAAGGTCCAGCCGAACCGCTCGATCTTCTTCTCGCCCGCCGGGTTCAGCGCGGCTTGCAGCTCGATGTTGAGGGACCGGGCCCCGACGCCGCCCCGGTTCATCGGGCAGAGGACCTGAATGTCCCGGATCGGGTCGAAACCGAACCGGTTCGGGATGCGTTTTGAGACCAGCTCGACGATCCGCGACACAGCCTGGTCCGGGTCCGCGGCGGGAACGAAGTAAAAATCCGCCTCTCCGTCTGGCGGTACGAGGTCGGGCATGCGTCCCGCGTTGATCGCGTGCGCCGTCGTGATGATCTTGCTCTCCGCCGCCTGCCGGAACACCTCGGTCAGCCGCACCACCGGCACGGCGCCTGAGCCGATGACGTCCGCGAGCACCTGACCGGGCCCCACGGAAGGGAGCTGGTCGATGTCGCCGACGATGATGAGGGCGGCATGATCCGGGACCGCCTTCAGCAGGGACTGCATTAGCATCACGTCCACCATCGAGCTCTCGTCCACGACGAGCAGGTCGCAGTCGAGCGGGTTCTCAAGGTCCCGCTTGAAGCCGAATGCCTTCGGGTCGAACTCAAGAAGCCGGTGGATCGTCTTTGCCTCCCGCTCGGTCGCTTCCGTCATCCGTTTGGCCGCCCGGCCCGTCGGGGCGCACAGGAGCAGGTTCACCCGCTTCGCCGCCAGGATACGCAGGATCGAGTTGACGATGGTCGTCTTGCCGACGCCCGGCCCGCCCGTGATCACCGTGACCTTGGACCGAAGCGCGAGCCGGATCGCCTCGGCCTGGCTGTCCGCAAGGCTGAGGCCGGTTTTCTGCTCGATCCAGGGCAGCGCCTTCTCGGCGTCAATCTCGGGCCAGGGGAGGGGGCCGGACCGGATCCTCTGAATCTGCTCCGCGATCCCGCGCTCGGCCAGGTACAGCCCGGTCAGGAAGACGCACTCCGCATCCCCTACCCGGTCCAGCGTGACGGTTTCCTCCATCAGCTCTTCGGCCAGCGCGCTTTCGATCAGAGGGGCCGGGACGTCCAGAAGCTTCTCGGCCAAGCCGATCAGGTCCTTGCGGGGCAGGCCGCAGTGTCCGTCCCCCATCGCCTCGGTCAGCGCGAAGGAGATCCCGGCGCGGACCCGGATCATCGCGGTCTTCTCAATCCCGAGCTTCGCGGCGATCAGGTCAGCGGTTCGGAACCCGATCCCCCGAATGTCCTTGGCGAGTCGGTAGGGGTTCTCGCTCATGACCTGGACCGCATCGGTGCCGTAGGTCTTGAAGATCCGCACGGCCCGGGCCGTACCGACCCCGTGCTGGTGCAGGAACACCATGATCTCCCGGATCACCTTCTGGTCGGCCCACCCGGCGGTGATCTTGTCGGCCCGTTTTGGGCCGATCCCGTCTACCTCGCGCAGGCGGTCCGGGGACGCCTCGATGATGTCGAAGACGTCCTTGCCGAACATCTTCACCAGTCGCTTGGCGTAGACCGGCCCGATCCCCTTGAGCATCCCGGACCCGAGGTATTTCTCGATCCCGTCGAGACTGGAAGGGGCGGACGTCTTCAGGAAGTGCGCCTTGAACTGTAGCCCGTGCGTCCGGTCGTTCACCCAGACCCCGGAGGCCGTGACCCACTCCCCTGCAGAGATCATCGCGGCGTGCCCTACGGTCGTCACCAGATCCCGGTGCCCCCGGGCCTTCACGCGCAGGACACAGAAGCCGCTCTCCTCGCTGTGAAAGGTGACCCGCTCCACAAGCCCGGCGAGGACCTCGGTCGTGCTGTCAGGTCCTACGCCGGTCACCGCTCACACCACGCGCCGGATCGTCTTATCGCTGACATGAAACAGCGCGGCGATCTCCGGGATAGGTCTGCGCTCCTCGTCGCGCATGCGCTTCACCTCAGCCCTCTGGGCGGGCGATAGTGCAGGGGGCCGGCCTCCGACCCGTCCACGCTTCCGAGCCGCCTCCAGACCCTCCTTCGTCCTCTCGACGATCCGTTCCCGTTCGAACTGCGCGATCGATGCGAACACATGAAACACCAGCCGCCCGGCCGGGGTGGTCGTGTCAATGTCCTCTCCGAGGGACCGGAACCCGGCGCCACGCGCCTGGATCTGGTCGACGATCTCGAGCAGGTCCTTCAGGCTTCGGGCGAGGCGGTCATACTTTGTGACGACGACCACGTCCCCGGACCGAAGTTCTAAAAGAAGCCGGTCCAGCTCAGGCCGGGCCCGGGCGGTTCCTGTGATCGTATCTGCAAAAATCCGTTCCGCCCCGGCGGCCGCGAGGGCGTCGCGTTGACCGTCCAGGTTCTGGTCCCGGGTCGAGACCCGCGCATACCCCAGGATCATGGACAAAACCCTCCCAAAACCTTCTTGGTTTTGTCATGGGTTTTTGTCCTCGTCAACTCATTGAAATCTGGTAGGGCAGGGCGGCCCGGTCAAAAACGACCGTTTTTGCTGCGCTTCCCTTAGAAAAGAACGCCCCGGCGCCGAAGCGCCGGGGACGAAACTGAGTGGCACCCGAAGCCCAGAGATCCACATAACTCAAGAGCCAGGGGTGCCACTCTGTGAGGTGCTGGAACCGTCCGGCACCCCATCTTCATCCCTACGCACACGCCGGACCTGGTAGTCCGCGTCTGATTTGGCCAGCTCCGTGAGCTTCTCCACCAGAGGCGTCGGATCGAGATATGTTCGATCACCCTGCTTGACCCGCATGAGGAGACCGAGTTCCTCAAGTTGGTTTGTTGATCTCTGAACCGTTCGTTGGGTGATCCCCATTCGCTTGGAAATGGTCGTTGAACGAGGGAAGGGCTTCTTTGAAGGGTACCACCAGTGCATCAGCACGTTCAGCAGAACGACCAAGTCGGTGGGGGACAACCCGAGCGCAGCTTGGTTCTTCAAGAGAAGATCAGGTACCGCCTGAAAGCCGGCTACGCTGGCCTCCCCGTACTTCGCATATACAGCGGACCCCAAGGTGAGGTCCGGTCCGCGCTGCGAAGATGTCTGTGCGTTCTCCATGATCTGCAAAATACATAGTTTCGGAATGATTACAAGATATCTGTTTTAAGACGACCTGTGTGTCGTTTTTTATGCGTCATCTGCGTCGCTGTAGGTTATCGGACCCCCTCCAAGACCTCTTGATTGGAAGGTCCCCTTGCGCTTTCTATAAGGTATCCGCCCTGCCGAAGTAGGTCTCTCCGCTGATCCTGGGGATGTACCGAACGGTGGGGCTTTTTTGTTTAAAGAGGTTCGGATGCGCATCCGCAGAGTTTCCGTTCTCATCGACGGAGGGTTCTTCTACAAGCGCATCAAGGCCTGGCCTGGAGTGGATAGGACGGATCCAGCCAAGGTCGCGGACGCGGCCCGCTACATGTGTAAGCGTCACGTCCAGAAGCTGATCGGGGAACAGAAAGATCAAAAAGATCAACAGGACAGCCGCTGGCTCGACCACGTCTATCGCCTGTTCTACTACGACGCGCACCCCTATGAGGGGACGCCTCATCATCCGTTTATGAACCGGCAGGTCAAGTTTGCGGAAACCGAAGAGGCTCGGTTTCGCCGAGAGCTGTTTGACCACCTACGGAAAAAACGGAAATTCGCGCTGCGACTGGGGTCAGTGATCGCCGAGAAGAGGTCCTGGCAGCCCTATGATCGTTACATGAAGGATCTTCTGAAGATTTGGCATCACGCAGAGTACCTGCGCGGTGTCCTCGAAGACCCCAGTCAGATGGACCAAGCGAAGTCCGCCGCCGCGCTGAAGGCCCTGGAGGCGTGGACTGGCCTTCCTGAGGATGGGATTGCCTACCCCTTGCGTCAAAAGGGGGTGGATATGCGTATCGGCCTCGACATCAGCACCATGACCTTGAAACGACAGGTCGACACAGTCGTACTTGTGACCGGCGACAGTGATTTCGTCCCCGCCGCGAAAATGGCGCGGAGAGAGGGCGTTGAGTTTATCCTCGACCCGATGTGGCAGAGCGTCAGCCCCGATCTCAATGAGCACGTAGACGGGATCACATCAGGCCTTGATAAGCCAACCCAGAACGGCGGGTTGGATATGCCCGCCGACCCTAACTAGGGAAATCATGTCGAAGGCCAGGTTCGAGATCGCGTTCGAGGGGGGACCCGTTTGATAACGGGGAGATCGACGTACGCGACCTCGCGCCGACCCTGCTCGCCTTCGGGACCCTGATCCAGTCCGCAAATCGCGCCCTGAACGGTGATCGGGCGGATGCTCGGCTGAGCGTCTCGTCGACAGAGCGGGGCTCCTTCGTGGCGGCCCTGGTTACGGACGTGAGTTGGCTGACGGATATGCTTGACGCCGTCACCGCGAACCCGGACCGGGTCGTCGCAGCTGACCAGCTGATGGACCTCCTGATCAAAGGGGGGACGATCATCGGTGGAGGAGCCGCCGGGGCCGTTGGCCTTTTCGCGGCTGTGAAGAGGCTCCGGGGACGACGGCCGGAGAACGTCGAACCCATCGGAGACGGAACGACCCGCATCACGGTGGGTGATACCACCCTGATCGTCGTGAACCCGGTCGTGAACCTTTTGAAGGACCTGCCCACACGTGAGGCCCTCGAGGAGATCGGCACGCGCGCCTCGAAGGTTGAGGGACTTCGGAGCCTGCGGATAGGAGCGGAGAGCGAGGGGACCGAACCGGTCCGGCTCGAACGGTCGGACCTCCCCTCCCTGCGCGTCCCTCCGGAGCCGGACGAGCCCGACACGCAAGTCAGCCACCGCGAGGCCTGGCTCCGGATCGTGTCGGTCCACTTCAGGGACGGGTACAAGTGGCGCTTCAGCGATGGGGGCGAGCGTCCCTTTACGGCCGAGATGGAGGACACCGACTTCCGGAACCGGGTTCAGGAGGGCCAGCTGGCCCTCAACGCGAATGACGCGATCCGATGCCGGATCCGGGAGGAGCAATCCCTGTCTGCGACAACCCTGCTGAAGACCCTGTTCATCGAGGAGGTGCTTGAGCACCGGCCCGGGGCACGGCAGTTAACTCTCGTGTGAATGGTCATTCTGACGGCTTGAAACGCCCAAAACCGTTACAAACCGCGCACGTTTCAGGCCCTGTAACGGGAAAAGTTCAAAGATATCAACGTTGTTTCAATGTTACAGCGTTTCAAGGATGAATATGTCTCACAGGCATGCGCGTGTGCGCGTGTGTGTGTAGGCGTATATACTTTTATCTTTTTATCTGTAACAAAAAGAGATAGAGATAGATATTTACCTTTAAGTTCAGATATTTGCGCCTGTTACAGAGAGCGAAACAAGCCCGTAACAAGCATGTAACACAGGCTAAACTGTAACGCGTAGCGTGCAGGTCTCTGCGATGCACGCGGCTGAAGATTTTTATCAGGATCCAGCATAGAAAGGGTCACTCCGAACGGAAATTAACGAGGTATCTCTAACTCAAGGATATGGATATGCAGTTCATGACGCTCGCCCCACTTTCTTCCGAGACTGGAAAGCCCAACCTAAGTCGCGGAACCAGAGAAGATTTACGCCTGATCGACGCGGCCCTCTCGAGCACGGAGAGAAGGGATCTGGCTGAGGCTGCACTGCACATCGCCGCGCGCATGCTCGAACAGGCGCATGAAGTCGCCGAGGAGGACGTGCCGCTTAGCGCGTCCGAGAAGGAGGCTCTGGGCCGTCTGGGCGTCGATACGTCAGACACCGTGTCAGATGCGGACTTCTACAGGTCAAGTCCCGTGCTGGACGGCATGACCCGACAGGCCCTCATGACAGCCGAGGCCATCCCGCTTGCCGAAGCGGCGTGGCGCATGGGGGTGAGCGACGCCCGCCTCCGACAGCGCATCGCCGCCGGCTCCCTGATGGCCGTACATCGCCCTCACGAACGCGGCTGGCTCATCCCGACGTTCCAGCTCACGGAGGCCGGAGAGATCCCTCACCTCAGCCGCGTTCTCCAGGCCACGGGGCGTCCTGTTTCTGCGCAGGCCATGGACCGGTTCTTCCGGACGCCCCGTCAGGATCTTGAACAGATGTCGCCCCGGGACTGGCTGATCACGGGTCATGATCCTGCGATCATCGAGAGCATCCTCAGTGGTCTCTGAGGGCCTATCGGCCACACCACATAACGATCAAGAAACCCCGCCACTTATCGGTCAAGCTCACACTGGTGGGGCAGGGCGACCCGGTCAAAAACTACCGATTGTAGCGCTCCGTCCTGATCGCGCCTGCGTAGACGTCAGACGGTGCGTTAATCACTCAACCCGAGCTGGGCGTTGATCTTCTGCGCCGCTGGGGCCGCCGCGAACCACGGTGCAGCCTTCGAGACCCCATCCCGGATCTTCCCTGGCTGCCCCTCCAGATACCGGACCATCTCGGTGACCCGGTATAGCCCGCCGAGCGATGGCGGCGGCATCTCGCGCTTCTGGAGCGCCTGACGGCTCACCTGGAGCCGGGCCGCTACGTCCGCGAGGCTGACCAGGTCCGGACGGACCTCGCGCAGCGTAGCCCCCTCCGGAAGACCCTTCAGCGCCTGCCCTACCGCCTCGGCGATGACAGCCTCAGCATCAGAACCCTCCCGGATGAACCCGAGAGCGACGATTCCAGCGGCACCGGTCCCGACGATCGCATCGTCACACCCCGCCTCGAACAGGGCGTCTAGCATAGCGTCCTCGTCACGCTCCCCCGCCGGGAGGGCGATCATCAGGTCGAACTCGAATTCCTGAACGTCACTCATCCTTGTCATCCTTCATCACACAGCCCCGTGCCCGCCCAACAAGGCCTTGGGCGATCGCCCTCGGATTTCTTGGGGTGCTCCAGACCGACATCCGGCAGAAGGTCGCTGACCTACAGGCATCTCCCGCGTTTGCAGGGCACAGGGCATAACCCCAAGCGTGGGCGCTACGCCCTTTTGCCATCTCGACCGTCCATCCCATCTCCTCGAGCTCGACAAGAGCCTTTTCGATGTCTTTGTCCGGATGCCGCGATCGCCCCATAAACATGCTCCCCACCTGGCTGGTTGTCAATCGACAACCAAATTATCTTTTCTAACTGATCGGACACGTAGCCGTAACGCGGATCGTAAGGAAATCACATCCAGATATGAAGTAGGCCGGGGTTTCCTTTACGCTTGATGCGGATCAGGCGTTCGAGAGCCCGCCTTCGAATTATGTGCGCATAATGCGCGGCGGCTCGGGATAGTCCTCTGGTGAGTCTAAGAGTCTGATTCAAAACTTTTCGAGTGAATTCATTGTCTTGCGAGCATCCGCGTGACGCGGCGGATGTGTGCGATTGTGACCCAAGCTGCCGCGCTGGCGATGGATTTTTCCCAATCCTTCGA
>NZ_JBDOQR010000065.1:0-26742 GCF_039839315.1 Phaeobacter sp. CAU 1743
CTTCGCAAAGATCAAGGAATTCAGAGCCATAGCGACCCGCTACGAAAAGACAACGTCCAGCTACGCCGCCAATTGGCATCTCGCGGCTGCCATCATCGCCTCACGATGAATGTCCACAGACCCTAGTCATGCAGGCCGAGTTTCTGGGCGTGTTGCAGATCATGATGATGGCCACGGAAATGAGCGTGATGGCGATTTTCATGGTGATGTTCATGATGGATCCGGGTGGCCTGGGCAAGATGGACATGACCCACCAGAAACGCCTGTCGCTCTGGGCCGGGGGCATTGGGCTGCTGGCCGCCTTGCTGCTGGTCTGGCTGCCAGATTGGGGTCCGGTCGCCCTGTCGGTGCCCGGCGCGCATGAACAGGCCGCCGATCTGGGGCGCGAATTGCTGGGCCGGTCGATGTTCATTTTCCAGTCGGCGGGGCTGACCATCCTCACGGCGATGATCGCGGCCACGATGGTGGCCATTGTCCCCAACGCGGAGCAGCGCAAATGATCCTGGAGCTGATGATCGCGCTCAGCGTCGGCGCGGGGCTGTTTGGTGTCGGGCTCTACGGCGCGCTCAGCCAGACCAACCTGGTGATGATCATCATGGGGGTCGAGCTGATTTTGGCCGCAGCACTGGTCAATCTGGTGGCCTTCTGGCGCTATCTGCACCCCGATGAACCTGCCGGTCAGATGTTCGTGCTGATCGTGATGGCGGTGATGGCGGTCGAAATGGCGGTCGGCTTTGCCATTGCCATCGCGCGGTTCCGGGTGCGCGGATCGGTCGAGATGGAAGAAGCGCGGGAGTTGAAGGGATGACGATGCTGGCACTCACCCTCCTCGCGCCGCTTCTGGCGGGGCTTGTGGCGCTGGCGCTGCGCCGCGCACCCGAAGCGATTGCGCTTGCGGGCGTCGGCCTCGGGTTCCTCGCGGCGATGGCGGTTCTAGCGGGTGCGATTGCGGGCAATGCGGTGCAGATGGTCCTGCTGGGCCTGCCGCAAATGCCGCTGCGGCTGGTCGCGACGCCGCTGACGGCGGTCGTTTCGGCCATGGTGGCGACGGTGGCGGCTTTTGTGGTGGTCTATGCCGTGGGTTACATGCGCAGCGACCCCGAAAGGCCGCGCTTTTTCGGTATCCTGCTGCTGTTTGTCGCGGCGATGCAGGCGCTGGTGCTGGCGGGCGACTGGATCACCTTGCTGGCCGCGTGGGAACTGATCGGCTTTTCCAGCTATCTGCTGATCGGCTTCTGGCATGGCCGCGACGGCGTGCCCAGTGCCGCGACACGGGCGTTTCTGTACACCCGCAGCGCCGATCTGGGCCTTTATCTGGGGATTTTTGTGCTAATCGGCTGGGCCGGCACCTCGGAAATCTCGGCTACATTGGCGATTAGCGGCACGCCCGCACTGGTCGCCGGGTTGCTGTTGCTGATCGGCGCGATGGGCAAGTCGGCGCAGGTGCCGTTGCAGGACTGGTTGCAGCGCGCCATGGCCGGCCCGACGCCGGTCTCCGCTTTGCTGCATTCCGCGACTCTGGTGGCGGCGGGGGCGATCCTGCTGATCCGCGTGACCCCGATGCTGCCCGCAGGCGCGCTGATTGCGGTCGGGCTGGTGGGCGGCGTCACCGCCGTCGTTGCCGGCCTGATCGCGCTGGCCGAGCGGGACCTGAAGCGGCTGCTGGCCGCCTCGACCTCCAGCCAGTACGGGCTGATGCTGCTGGCCATTGGCGCGGGGGTGCCGGTGGCGGCGCTGCTGCACCTTATCGCCCACGCGGCGATAAAGAGCACGCTTTTTCTGGGGGCGGGTGTGTTCCAGCATGATCGCGACAGCACCGACATGGATGCGGTCGCGGGCGCGGGCCGGGCACGACCGCTGGTGCTGGCCGCTTTCGGCATTGCTGCTTTGGCGCTGGCGGGGATCCCGCCGCTGGCGGGGTTCTTTTCCAAGGACGCGATCCTTGCCGCCGCGCTGGCGGCCCCCGGGGTCGTATGGCTCGCGCCGCTGGCGCTGGCAGGCACGGTGCTGACCGGGGCCTATATGGCGCGGGCGCTGCGGGTGCTGTGGCAGGGCGAGGCCCAGCCCGTTCTGGGCAAGGGGATGGGCTGGATGGGTGCGGGCATGGCGGTGCTGACGGCGCTGGCGGCGGGGCTTGGGTTCGCCTTCACGCCGCTGGAACATCTGCTTGAGGCCGAACTGCCGCCGGAAGGAACCGCGATGATCCTCGGGCTTATGGCGGCGCTGAGCGGCCTGGTGCTGGGCTGGTTCATCCAACCTGCCCGCCTGATGGGGCCGGTTCTGCCGATGGCGCAGCGCGGCTTTGCCGTCGCGGGCGGTATGGACGGGCTGGTGCTGCGCCCGTCGCTGGCTTTTGCCGCCGCCTGTGAAGGTTTCGAACGGCGTCTGCTGGCGTCGCAACTTGGCCTTGTGCGGATCTTGAGCCTTGGCACCGCATCCAGTGCCGAGCGTTCAGACAACCGGCTTTATGCCGCGACCCTTCAGGTGGGCCGGATGAACCTGCGCCTTGGCGACGGCGCCGAAAACACCGACACCTATGGCATCGACGGGCTGATCTTCGGCCTTGTCGACCGGACAATTGCCGCCGGCCGCCGCCTGCGCCTGCTGCAAAGCGGGCTCATCCACCGCGAACTCGCCCTGACCGTCATGGGCATTGCCGTCATCGCGGCGGTGCTGCTGATCTTACCGATGTCCTCCTGAAGAAAGACGACCCCGCCATGCCCCTTCTCTCGATCTCCGTCTTTTTGCCGCTTCTTGGTGGCGTGCTGCTGATGGCCCTGCCAAACAAGTCGGCGCGCATCGCCCATGGCGTTTCCATCGCCACCACCGGGCTGACCTTCGTGGTGACGCTGGCGATCTGGGCGCGGGGCACGCTGCCAGGCGGTTTCGCGCAGGTCGAGGAAATCGCCTGGATCCCGGCCATTGGTGCTGCCTTCCGGGTTGGCGTCGACGGGCTGAGCCTGCCGCTGATCCTGCTGACCTCGCTGCTGTTTTTCCTGTCGGCAATCTATGCGGCGCGGATCACCGACCGCCCGGCGGTCTTTGTCGCGCTGATGCTGATGCTGGAGACCGCGTCGATCGGCACCTTCGCGGCGCTGGACGCGCTCCTGTTCTACGTCTTCTTCGAAGTGTCGCTGGTCGGCATGTACTTCATGATCGTCGGCTGGGGCTATGAAGAACGCCAGCGCGCCGGGCTGATGTTCTTCATCTACACGCTGCTAGGCTCGCTGCCGCTGTTGCTGGCGATCATCGGGCTGTATCTGGCCACGGGAAGTTTTGACATGCGGCTGTGGATCGAGGCGCCGCCACTGACTGGGCTGGCGGCGATGCTGGCGCTGATCGCGATGCTGTTCACCTTCGCGGTCAAGATCCCGTCCTTTCCAGTGCATACTTGGCTGCCCGCGGCCCACGTGCAGGCCCCGACCGTGGGCAGCGTGATCCTCGCCGGGGTGATGCTGAAATTCGGCACATACGGCCTTGTGCGTTTCGCCTTACAGATGACGCCCGACGCCTTTGCGCAGGCCGGTCAGGTGGTGCTGGCCTTTGGCGTATTCAGCGCCCTTTACGGTGCCTTCGTGGCGCTGGCGCAGTCAGATCTGAAGAAGATGATCGCCTATACGTCGGTGAACCACATGGGCTATGTGGTGATCGGCGTCGCGGTGGCGGCGCTGACGCTGGACCCTGACCTGCGGGCGGTCGCGCTCAATGGTGCGACCTTGCAGATGGTCAGCCACGGCATCGTCACCGGGGCGTTGTTTTTTCTCGTCGGCATGTTGCAGTCGCGCGCCCACGAACGCGAGATGACCGCGTTCGGCGGGCTGCTGGGGCAGGTGCCATGGCTGGGCTGGGCCTTCGTGCTGTCGGCCTTTGCCTCGCTCGGGCTGCCGGGGCTGGCGCATTTCCCGGCTGAATTTCAGATCTTCCTGGCCACGCTGAATGCGCAGCCCTGGGCCATCGTGGTGATTATCGCCATTGTGGTAACGGCGGGGCTTTACCTGCGCGCGATCGCGGCGGTGTTTCTGGGCGAGCCAAACGAGAAATGGGCGGCGATGCCCGATCTGGACCGCGGCGAGATGCTGGCCATCGTGCCGTTGCTCATCCTCATCATCCTTATCGGGGTCGCGCCGTCCTGGTTGCTGGGCATGATTGATGCGACGATGCGGGCACTGCAATTCTAATGGCGCGCGACCTGTCCTTTCTGTTTCCCGAGCTGATGCTGGCCTCCACTGTCGTGCTGATGCTGGTGGCCGAGATGCTGCGCGCGCCCCGTCTGGCGTTGGCGTTCGGGCTGATCGGGCTGGGTCTGTCCACCGCGCTGACCCTTCCGCTGCTGGAGGCCGACACCACCGTCTTTGGCGGCACCTACCGCGTCGATCTGCTGTCCGGCTGGGCCAAGCTGATCCTGCTGCCAGGCACCGCGCTGGCGCTTCTGATGACGTGGGCCGAGATCGCCGGTAAGGACCGCGAGGGAAGTGTCTATACGCTGCTTTGCCTCGTGACGCTGGGGGCGCTGATGCTGGCGGGCGGTGGCGACATGATGCTGCTGGTCCTTGGCGTAGTGCTGACCGGACTGGGATCATTCGCAATGGTGGCCTGGCCGCGCGACGATGCGGCGACCGAGGCGGCGATGAAATATCTGGTGTTCGGCGCCGTCACCGGATCGGTGATGATCTACGGGCTGACCTTCTGGTTCGGTGGTGCCGGATCGACGCTTTTTTCCGAGCTTGGTGCGCTTCAGGACAAGCCGCTGATCGCGCTGGCGGGGCTGGTCGCGGTGCTGATCGGGCTGGGCTACAAGGCGGCGCTGGTGCCGTTCCAGTTCTGGGCACCGGACGCCTATGACGGCGCGCCGGTCTCGGTCGCGGCGTTCCTGTCGGTCATCACCAAGGTTGCCGCGATCTTCGCCTTTGCGCAGGTGCTGCGCGATCTGCCGGTAGCCACCGGCTGGCCGTTCGTCGTCGCGCTGATCGCGGCGGTGACGATGACATTCGGCTATCTGGCGGCGCTGGTGCAGACCAATGTCGTGCGGCTGCTGGCCTATTCCTCGGTGGCGCAGGCGGGCTATTTCATGCTGGGGATCGTGGCGCTTGGCACCAGCCCGCTGGCGCTGCCTTCGGTGATCGTGTTCGGCGCGGCCTATGTGGCGATGAACCTCGGGGCCTTTGCCGTCATCATGATCGCGGGCCGCGATCTGGACGATTTCAAGGGTTTCGGCCGCGCGCGCCCGGTGATCGGCGTGGCGATGGTCGTGTTCCTGCTGTCGCTCACCGGGATTCCACCGCTCTTCGGCTTTGTCGGCAAGGTGCTGCTGTTCGGCGCCGCGATCGAGGCCGGCTATCTGTGGCTGGCAGTGATCGGCATCCTCAACAGCGTGCTGGCGCTGGCGGTCTATCTGCGCATAGTGGTGTCGATGTATCAGGCGCGCGAGGGCGATGCGGGCCGGACTGAGATGGCGCCGCCGCTGTTGGTCGTTCTCTGTGCGACCGCGCTGGTCACGGCGCTGATGGGGCTATTTGCGGGAGTGTTTCCCGGCTGACTTAAGGCGCGGTTTTGTGCCAGTCGGTCAAAGTGGTGATCTTGCTATCTGTCGCGTAGCCCTTAATGGGAGTGGGCAAAACCTGGTGGTCGACGTGGTAGGGTAAGGTTTCGGAACAAGGCGGGACCCACCATGGATGTAAGCATTTTTATCGAGACGACGTTTGACGATGGAGAAACCAAGAGGCGCAATATCGGTCGACTTCGCCGTGCGCCGGATGAGTTTGGTTCCGAAAATTTAGGCCTTCTCCTAGACGACGCAAAGACCTTGTTGAGGCGCTTGCAGGAAGCGATTGTGCAAGATCAGGTCGGTGAAGCATTTGATGCTCGCCGGAAATGCGATGACTGTGGCAAACAACGCGCGATCCATGATGATCGAGGGCGTATTCTCGACACTCTTTTCGGGCGAATTCGGGTGAAGTGGCCAAGGCTTCGACGCTGCTTGTGCCAACCGGCTGAGGTCGCGAAATCTGGGCCACAATCACCACTTGCCGGGTTGTTCTCTGACCGTGCGACTGCCGAACTTCGGCGCCTGCAGGCTGAATTGGGGGCCAGGCACTCGTTTCGGGAAGCCGCTCGATTGATCGAAATGTTCATGCCCTGTTCGGCTCAATTGAACACGACCGTTCGAAATCGTTTGGGTCGCATCGCCGACGAGCTAGGCCACGAAGACGTAAGCCAAGGAGACGCGGATACAATCGCGCCGCCATCACCACTAACCCTTTTCCTAGATGGTGCGCACATACGATGTCGACCTGAATACCAGAAGCGGCACCTCGATGTTGTAGTCGGCAAGGTTGAAAGCCCCAATATGAGCCGGCGGTTTGGTTTCGTGCAGCAAGCCGCCGGTTCTCCTGCAAAGCAACTCCGACATGACCTGATCGCGCAGGGCTGGGACGGTCAGAGCAAAGTGACCGTGATTTCAGACGGCGAACCTGCACTGCCGAATTTGGTGAGGCGTGCCGTTCGAGGTCCCGTCACCCACATACTGGACTGGTGGCATATCTCGATGCGGGTCAAGCACATTGAAAATGCGGTGCGGGGCCTTCTGCAATCGAAGGGCTTTTCAGGGTTGCCGCTACTCTTCGAGCGACCTGCTGATACACTGCGTTGGTACCTTTGGCACGGCAAAGTGATGACCGCCGCGACAATCCTCAAGGTTCTTCAGATCGATTGCGATCGTCTGCACGCCGAAACCCGAGAATTACGAGAAGCGGCCAGGCGCGTCAAAGCCCGGTGCCAGGATCTCTATTCCTACCTTGCGAACAACTTTGACGCGCTCGTGGACTACGGCCATCGACACCGGAATGGCCTCGCAGTTTCGTCGTCTCGGGCAGAAGGCTGTGTTGATGACATCGGCAACACCCGCATGGGCAAGCGGCGGCGCATGAGATGGTCACCGCGGGGCGCGCATCGGGTTGCCGTCACTCGGGCCGCTGTGCTTGACGGAAGGCTAGGCGTCTCAAAGCGGGCCGCTTAACCACCAAGTTTTGCCCACTCCCGTGCTCGACTCTCTAAAGTGTTAAGGGTTTAAGCAGAACGGCACAATCAAACTAACGCCAGCGGCCATGCTGCCGTTATGCACAGACGCTTTGAGCTGCGGATCATTACAGCTCTCCGAAAATTCCGGGCTTGGGACTTCAAGAACACAGGTCTCCAATTGGTTTCTTCCAATTGGATGGCCGGTGATTTAGCGTTGCATGATTGACGATCCGAACAAACAGGACAGAGGGAAGTCAAATGTGCCTGTCCGCTCAAGTCAGCTTTGCCGCCAGTGTTTTTCTTGTTGGCGGCGGCACGGCCATTTCAATTGTGGCTTGGCGGCGCAACAAACGCTATCTCCCGCTTGCCCTGATGCCGCTTTTCGCCGGACTGCAGCAGTTTACCGAGGGTTTTGTCTGGGTCGGCATGAACGGAAACGATCCCCTGACGGTTTTGTGGGGGGCAATGGGGTTCATCTTTTTCACCTGGTTCATGTGGCCGATCTGGGTCCCCTTCTCGGTCTACGTGCTTGAACCGGACGACAGCCCCCGAAAGCGGTTGTTCCGCCTCATGGCGTTGATCGGGCTGGCTTTCGGACTGCTGCTTTACATACCGCACGGGCTAAACAGTGACATGGTGGTGGTCGAGGTCAACAATCAGTCTCTGGCCTATGAAAAATCCATGTGGCTGGATTTCATGATGCCACGCTGGCTGACCAATACAATCTATGTGACCCTTATCACCCTCCCGCCAGCGCTGTCGCATTACAAACACATGCGCCATTTCGCCCTGACGCTGGGGGCGGTGATCGTGGTCGATATCGCCTTCCTGCAATTCGCATATATTTCGTTTTTCTGCCTGCTGGCGGGTCTCGCAACGCTGCATCTGGTCTACATTATCCTGACTAATAAATGCGCCCGTGAGTGCCCTGAACTATTTGCCTGACGCCGCGGTGCCGACAAGCACATCCCTGTCCCATTCCCGGTATCCAATACGCTGAACCTCGCGCAGCGGTGACCGCGTGCCGTTCGCGGCGCCGGTGCGCAGTTCCACTTCCACCTCCATGATCCGGGCGGCCGCATAGGCCAGCATCTCGCGCACCAGATCCCTTTCGGCCTGCTTTTTGGTCAGACGAACAGCGCCATTCTCTCGTCGGTCATCGTTATTCCATCTGGTTCAGGGTTTCGTAGCCCAAAAAATTGGACGTTGGGCCAAGTAGAACCCGAACGCATGGTTGTTCGTACCCGACGGCATGGGCTGGCATCGGTGACTCGCCCCAAAGCACCATTCTTTGTCTTTGGCCCTAGCCCTTAACGCTCCTACACTTTCACGAAATTTTTTACCGGGGCGCGCTAGGCGCACAGGTATCTATCCTGTTCGACCCAAAGGCGAAAAAGCATCGAGCATTAATTAGGCTGGCTGCTAATCCATTTCCTACACCACAATCGTGCTATCGACCTTCATTCAACAAGCGTGTCAGATTGCGGTTCATGCGGAAACATTTCGCCATCAACATGCCGGCCCTGCGTTTCGCGCGAAATGCACTCGTTTTCAGCCTCCTCGGCCTGATCCCGGTGCTTCTGGCTTACGTGATACTGCCCCCCGGCTTCGGCACTCTTCTGCTGGGTGGTGGTCCGCCGCTCAGCAGGTTCTTGCGGCAGGTCGTGACGAACGGTCTTCCGGTTGTCTTCTTGTTGAACTACGTGAGTTTCTTTCTCTTTGCGTGGATTGTTGCAACTCCGGGTCGCAGCTACAAACTCAGTTCCATCGTTCTTGCAGACCTGCCCGTGCGTGTGCTCGGTTTTGTCGGGCTGCATGCCTTGATCTATTTCTTGTCAGCTGATTGGTTCGGATCCTTTGGGGGGAGCCGTGCGACGGCCCTGCGGGTCGTTGCGCCGACGCTGGTGCGTTCGTTCCTTTTTGAGAACATCTCGGGCGTCTATCTCTACGCCACGCTGGTGAGCGCGCTGCCGCTCTATGTCACGGCTGTCGAGAATTCGGAGGGGTTGGGCCAGCTTGCCAAGGCATTTCCGGGGCGATCTGGGTCCGTATTGTTTGCATTTGTAATATTTGCTTTTTATGTTACCGCGATGACCGCTTTTGCTGCCTTGCTCGTCTGGTGGGGGAAGGCCTGACGAGCGCCAATTTCGGCCAATGCAGCCCTCGGGCCATACTTAAAGGGAATTCTCTGAATTTTCGAAATGGTCCATGGAGCCAAACTTTGCGGCGAGTGTAGGAGCACAGATGACGGACGCGAGTTTCAAACGCCAGTTGCTGGTTTATGCTCAACTCTTCTTCGGCATGGCGCTGTTCGGCACCGGCACCCCGTCCGCCAAGATCGTGTCAGAAGCCTTCCCCGTCTTCCTCGGGCCCTTTCTCCGTCTGACAATAGCTGCTCTGGCATTGACGCCCTTCCTCTTCATCTACCGGAAACAACTGCCCCAAATATCCCGGCAGAACTGGATCAAGATCGTTGTGATCGGCGGCGTGGGCATCGTTGCTTTCACACTGTTCCTGCTCTACGGCATGCAACGCGTGAACGGTGTGGTCGGTTCGGTCGTGATGAGCCTGAGTCCGGCGGCGATGGCCACGGCAGCGGTGGTTTTCATGGGTGACAGCCTGGGTTGGCGCAAGCTCTTGGCCATTACGCTGGCCGTCGCCGGTGTGCTCGTGATCAACGTGTCGGGCCAGTCGATCCAGGCATCGGGTTGGACTCTCGTTCTCGGCAGCGTGCTGGTCTTCTGCGCAGTGGCCAGCCAGACGCTCTATTCGATTCTGGGAAAGCAGATGATCAGGGAATTGAGCCCCGTCGTCGCCTTGCCGCTCATCGTCTGGGTGGCCGTGCTGCTCTTTGCCGGGCCTGGACTCTACCAGGCCACGAGCTTCGACTTTGCCGAACCTTCGCTGAACGCATGGATCGCGATAGTCGTCTGGGGCATGGGCCCGCTCGCAATCGGAACGTTGATCTGGTTTCGCGGGTTGAGCCAAGTGTCTGCAAGCACGGCGTCGGGCTATATGAGTGCGATGCCAGCGTCTGCGCTGGCTCTGTCATACCTCTGGCTTGGGGATAAGTTTTACCCGATCCACCTGGTCGGCTTTGTGCTTGTTTTCTCAAGCATCGGGCTTGTGACCTGGGCGCACCGCGTCAAGGAAGCAAGCCAGCAAGATAAGCAGCGCGCATCCGAAAGTCACAACTGCGCCCTGCCGTGTTAAACGCAGTGGGCCGTAAGGCCGGATGGTCGTCTTCAGGCAGAACGACACCGGGTACCTCGTGCAGACCTAGGAGGCCTAGTGGACGAAACTGTCAGGTCGTTGAAAATGGGCGGTCGATTTTCAAAGCTCGGGCGATGGCCATGAAGCGATATCATGTTGGTCTAGGGAACTGAAAATACAAAAAAGGGCGCCATGAGCGCCCTTCTCTGAAGACTTTGCTATCGACTCAATCGCTGTGAGACGAGTCAATGACTCAGTGCTGCATAAAGCTGATTTCACCGACCATACCGGATTCACGGTGTCCGGGCACGTTGCACGCAAAGCCCAATTCAGTCTTTTCGCCGAAGGTCCAGGTTACTTTGGCCGTTTGACCTGGCTCCAGAAGAGCGCTGTTAGCATCGTCATGCATCATGCCGGCCTGCATCATCTTGTCGTGGTTGATCTTGTCGACCGTCATCATGCCGGTGTCCATCATCTTCATCATCTCGTCCAAGTGGCCCTGCCACATTTTTTCCGTGCCGAGATTGAACTCATGCACGATTTCGCCGTCGTTGCTGACCACGAAGGTAATGGTCTCCCCTTCCATGACCTCAATGCTCGACGGCTCGAACGCCATCTCGGTCATGCTGACGTTGATGACGCGGTCTGCCTTTGCCGCGTCGCCGGGCTGCCCCATCATGGCTGCATGGTTATCATCGTGACCGTCGCCGTGGCCGGGCCCTGCAAAGGCGGCTGAGGTTGTCAGGAGCAATGCGATGCTTGCGATAGGTGTAAGATAAGGTTTCATATCGGGTTCCTTGTGTCGGCCGAGTGTAGAGTTGAGTGTCTGAAATCAAATCGCCTGTCGCGGGGGCGGCGGATCAGATAGCGGCGTGAACCGGTCCGCCACGCGTGCGACCGTGACCGGCTTCACGTGAGAAGCACATTGTGTCTGGGTGATATCTTTCCGTTGGGTGCCGATTGCCGATAACGAACAGGCCATGCCCGGATGACAGTCCTCTGACCGGTCGGCGTCGCCATGTTCATGACGCACGGAAGCGCTGCTTTCCTGTGCATACCGCACATGATCGGCACCGGATGCCCCGAAGTACTCACTTGTCTCACTTGAAAGAACGACGGAAGCCGAAAAAACCATGAGACACGCGATAAGGATTACGCCCAAGCTCCGCGTCAATGTCATCAGAATATCCCGTTTTTCTTCTGAAGCGCGCGCACATAGGCCGTGATCGCCTTCATGTCAGTATCCGTCACACCGTCAACCGGCGGCA
Source organism: Phaeobacter sp. CAU 1743 (assembly GCF_039839315.1). Lineage (NCBI taxonomy): Bacteria > Pseudomonadati > Pseudomonadota > Alphaproteobacteria > Rhodobacterales > Roseobacteraceae > Phaeobacter > Phaeobacter sp. CAU 1743. The sequence continues at coordinate 11,499 of NZ_JBDOQR010000065.1, forward strand.
TGGTCCCAAAGCGCCAGTGATGCGCCCTGACACCATTCTTGCCCGCCATCACGAAGGCCATGTCCGAATGGTGGCTGGGTTTGTAGATCTTGTGTACCAGAGGCGGGCCTTTCCCTTCACGACCCGCTGCGTTCGTCCCGTGGCAGGACGCACATTTCGTATTGGAAGCGCGCTTTCTCATTTGCCCGAGGGACGCCAAGTTTTCCGGCAGTTTCACCTCGAAGATGGGCGCCCCTTCAGCAATACCCGACGTGTTGGGCGGCGTCGTGGAATGCCCCGTCTGACTTGGTGCAGGACGCATGACCTGCCGTACAAGCGCACCGCTCCCGACGGCCAGAACTCCGGTGATGATCGAGCCAAGTCTGCTCATATTTCAGCGTCCATTTTAAAGATGGTTGGGGCAGCCGTATCGACGGCGCTCCGTACCTCACGATATTCGAATGAAGAACTTTCGCCATGGGATGGGATTAGCTGGTCAATTTTCTCGATCAATGGCTCTTGCAAAACGGGGCAGTGACCGTCGTCACACTTGACCTTTGATGTTAGAAGGAACCGGGACCTTTCAGGAAAACCCATTGTTGAATGTCGCATATTCGACCTCAAAACACCCCATAATTTTCGAAGGGAGGCTACGTTTTAGATCTCGAAGGTCAAGAAAAATCGACGTCTTAGGAGCCTAATTAATGTAGCGAAATGTATCCTTGATCTTTGATGGCAATCGCGCTTTTTTAAGTCACGAAAGGATACGGGACTTATGCGGTTTTTCAGACTGACACGGATGGCTCATATCTTGTCGCTCATCGTCTTGATGCTAGCGGCCATGACGTTTGTCGTGTCTGAAGACGATTTGCCGCAAGAAGATTGGAGCCACGTTGCCGCGATGGACGTTCGTGATTGTGACGCACATCTTGTGGCGGACGATACTATCCCCGGTTGCCCTGGTATGATGGTGCATTGCGTCACTTTTTCTAACGTCGATCATGCGCTACCCGAACCGAAGCTCCTTGTTGTTCCCGTTTATCATGGGTCTCGCGCGGTCGACGCAGAAAGCTTGAAGCCGGAAGCGTCTTCGCCCCCTCCGCGAGTCTGAACGGGCTTCGATTCTCATCCCTGCATCTTACGGCTAAGGTTTCCGGTCTCGCCCAAATAAGAAACGGCGTGAACGTGTGACGGGCTCCCCTGTTGGGGTGGTCCTGAAACACCTCGGGTACTCGCGGGATCACTCCTCGGAAACTACTCGAGGTCTGCCTTGATCGGGCGAACCTTCGACTCAATCATCACAAAGGAGAAGAGTATGCGACTCTTCAAAGCAAAACAGTGTGCGCTTTCCGATACAGCGCTCAGTTCGTCGGAACATCTGGCAAAAGGTCTGTCCCGGCGTCAGTTCGGTTTGACTGCGGCTGCCGCGCTTGCCGTGCCGACGGTATTGCGCGCGCACGGATCGCCAAAGATCACATCGAAAGGGACCTATGATATCACTGTCGACCGGGTTCGGATAGATACTGGGAACTTTCGGAAAATGGGCGTCGGTTACAACAAGAGCCAGATTCCAACGATCCTGCGGTTCAAGGAAGGCGAGGAAGTCACCATAAACGTGACCAACAACCTCCGCGAGAGCACCTCAATTCATTGGCATGGGCTGATCCTGCCCTTCCAGCAGGACGGCGTCCCCGGTATCAGCTTCAACGGTATCGCTCCGGGTGAAACCTTCACCTACCGGTTTCCGATCCAGCAAGCGGGAACTTACTGGTTCCACAGCCACTCGGGCTTTCAGGAACCCGATGGTGCCTACGGGGCCATCGTAATCGAGCCGCGCGACGGTGAACGGATTCGGGCGGATCGTGATTATGTCGTGCAACTGGCCGACAAGCACCCGCATCCGGGCAGCCGGATTATGCGGAATCTCAAGAGGATGCCGGATTACTACAATCGCTCGCAACGCACCTTGCAGACCCTGATCGAGGACTCGCGTCAGGACAGTTTGAAAGCTGCGCTCAAGGATCGCGGAATGTGGGGCCGGATGCGGATGATGCCGACAGATATTGAGGATGTGCAGGGATTTACTGCCCTGATCAACGGGCGGAGCACCTCGCAGAACTGGACTGGGCTGTTCCGGCCCGGTGAGAAGGTCCGCCTGCGGATCGTCAATTCCTCGGCCATGACCTATTTCGACATGCGAATCCCGGGCCTGAAGATGACCGTGGTCCAGGCCGACGGCAACGACGTCAAACCGGTTACGGTGGACGAGTTGCGTGTTGCCGTGGCGGAGACATATGACGTCATCGTCCAGCCGCGGGAAAACAAGGTCTATAGCATCATTGCCGAGTCGATGGGCCGCACCGCCCTGGTTCGCGGGACGCTGTCACCAAAGGAGGGTTATGCCGGGGCGGTGCCACCTCTCCGACCCAAGCCTTTGCTCACCATGGCCGACATGAGCGGGATGATGGGGGGCATGGATATGGGTAACCACGTCATGCAGAACGTGGGTGGCATGCAAGACATGACTGGTATGGACCATTCGGCCATGCAGGACATGGATCATTCCAACATGGGTTCCGCGACCGCTCCAGCAGCGCAGGCAGTGGACCATTCGACCATGAAAGGCATGGACCATTCCAAGATGGAGATGTCGACGCAACCTGCGATGAAAGGTATGGACCACTCGCAGATGTCCGGTTCAAGCAAACCTGGCATGAAAGGGATGGATCATTCTGGCATGGCGATGTCAGAAGGAGGCGATCCGTTCTACGCACCCGGCAGCGGGCTGACGCCCAAAGCCTATAATGGCGGAAAGTTCTTGTCTTACAAGGATTTGCGCGCCGCACGGCCGCTCTATCGGAACCGTGCTCCGTCGCGCACCATTGAACTGCGTCTAACCGGAAATATGGAACGGTACATCTGGTCGATCAACGATGTAAAATACGAGGACGCTGATCCTATCGTGCTCAACTATGGCGAACGCGTGCGTATCCGGTTCATCAACGAAACGATGATGGCGCATCCGATGCACCTTCACGGGATGTGGTCGATCGTTGATACCGGTCAGGGTTCGCGCAATCCTATCAAGCACACGGTGAGCGTTCAGCCCGGCACCACGGTCGATATGGAAGTTGAGGTCGATGCTCCCGGACAATGGGCCTTCCATTGCCACCTCTCCTACCACGCCGACGGGGGTATGTTCCGCAAAGTCGTGGTCAGAGGGCGCCCGGCCTGAGCCAGTCAATACAAGGAAAATCATGATGAAACGTTTCAAACTGGCCGGACTAGCCGGCCTCCTTCTGCCCCTGGCTCAGATTGCACACGCTGAGCCTCTGATCTGGGGCTTTCAAGCTGAGCAGTTCGAGTATCGCTCGATGGATGGCGAGGATGCCTTTGTCTGGGATTTTGATGCCCTCGCGGGAACAGATGAGCTGAAATTCGTCTGGCGAAGCGAGGCGGAGCTTGGACTAACATCGGATGATTTCGAGAAGCTAGAAAACCAGATTCGTCTGCAGTTCCCGATCTCGACGTTCTTCGACGCCGTTCTGGGGGCTTATGCGGACACTCCGAACGGTGCTCCCGACCGCTACGCTGGCGTGGTGGGCGTGAAGGGACTTGCACCGCAGTGGTTCGAGATCGATGCCGATTTCTTCATCTCTGATCACCCCTTCTTCCGGTTCGAGGCAGAATATGAGGCGCTTCTGACCAATCGGCTGATCCTCACGCCGAGTATCGAAATCGATCTGCCTCTCAAGGATGATCTGGCGCGTGAACGGGGCGCGGGTGGTGCGGTTGTCGAGCTCGGGGCACGGCTCAGCTACGACGTTATCGACCGCGCGTTCTCTCCCTATATCGGCGTCAACTATGAAGCCTCGTTTGGCGACACCAAGGATATTCTCCGCGCCAATGGCGACGATACGGATGCATTCTCGATCGTGATCGGTACGCGTCTGATGTTCTGAAAATTGGCCGCCCCGGTTGAAGGCCGGGGCGGCCCGAAGATGCTTTTCTTCCCAGAAGATGCATCGAAGTTCAAACAACCAAACTGAAAAGGAGACCATGATGGGCGGTAAGGGACACGCAGGTCACATGCCACAGAGCGGACGAGGCATGGCAATTTCAGCTTGGCTAACGGGCGTCTATTTCATCATTGAGATGACAATCGGTCTCTGGACCGGCTCCATTGCTGTGATTTCGGATGCGTTCCACACCTTCTCCGCTGTGGGAGGCGTCCTTGTGGCCATCATTGCAGCACGACTTGCCCGCCGTCCGGCAGATGAGGATCGCAGTTTTGGCTGGTATCGCGCGGAGATAATCGGCGCGCTGGTCAATGGCGGGTTCCTGCTTGCCATGGCGATCGTGGTGATCGTTATGGCGGCAATGCGGCTGGGATCTCCTATTGATCTGCCGACCGGTCCAATGCTGTGGGCAGCGGCTGGCGGCCTTGTGACCGAGTTCATCTCGCTCGGGTTGATCTGGAAGCAGAGCCAGAGCGATCTGAACGTCAAGGGTGCGCTCTGGCACATCATCCAGACCTTCGTTGGGAGTCTGCTGATCATCATCACTGCACTGGTCATAAAGTTTACCGGTTTTCTGCTCATCGATCCAATTCTTGGTATGGCTTTTGGCTTCGTTTTGGTTTGGGCAAGCTGGGGGATTCTGCGTGATTCCATGCACTTGCTCATGGAGGGTACCCCGGTCGATGTAAGCCTTGGCGAGGTCACGCGGAACCTGGAGGCGGTGGATGGCATTGCGGACGCACATCACGTCCACGCGTGGGCATTGACCAGCGGCAAATATGTCTTTTCGGCTCACCTGCGTGTCGGTCAAGGGGCCGATCCGCAGGAGACACTGAAGACAGCCCATAATATGTTGCGCAAGCGCTTTGGCTTCTTTTTCATCACCTTGCAGGTGGAGGACCTCTGCCTTGATGAAAGCGGTGCAGAAGCCATCGACACAACTGCGGGCGCGAACCACAATCAGGCCTGACCGCACCCGATGCGCATCTATGACTGCCGGGCTGCGAAATTCCTGGATTAATTGGGCCGCTCTGCGCGTCGCCTAGCCATGCTCTTAGCCAGATCGGCAACCAGATATGAAAACTATATTGCTTCTCCTTCTGATCACCTTGTCCGAGGCGACGATCGGTGTCTTCGTCAAGCTGACCGACGGCAGAATTCCGATTCATACGTTGAATTTCTATGCGATCCTGACAGCTGCCGCCTTCCTGATGCTCGCGCTGCCGGCCGCCACAGGCCGACCGATCCGCCTGCCCTGGGGGAATTTGAAAGACACCATTGTCATCGGTGTTCTTATCGCGACGCAGATCAGTGTCTTCAACTACGCCATGACGCTGGTGCCGATCGCCAATGCCGTCATTTTCTGGAGCGTGGCACCCTTCTTTACGTTCATATTCTCGGCGATGTTCCTCGGCGAGAAGGCAGGCTTCGGCCACGTTCTCGTTTTCGGTATCGCCATCGTCGGCATCGCGCTCGCCAAACCCCTCTCAGGTGGATACTTGATCGGCAATCTCGTCGCGCTTACCGACGGCGCGATCTATGCGGCGATGATCACCTACATGCGATACGAGGGTAAGTCAGAGACGGGCAACGATATCGCGTGGTCGATGCTGACGGCGGCTATTGTCCTCTCGCCGGCGCTGTTGATCTACGGCACCGGAGATGTGCTGGGCATGGCGGAAAACAAGAGGCTGGGCATCATCGTACCGGCTGGTGTATGGGCGCTGGCGCTTGGGTTGGTATCTACGGGATTTGCCTATTTCGGAATCTCTATCGTCCTAAAGACGTTAAATGCGAACGTCTATTCCCTCGTCGACATCATCGTCTCACCTGTCGTCGCGAGTACACTGGGTTTTCTGGTCTTTGCCGAGGTCCCGGCCAAGGGCATGATCTATGGTGGCGCGCTGTTGCTTTTGGCCGGGTTTCTGCTGACGCGGATGATGACCCGTGATCGGCCCGATATAGCGGCCCACCCCTGTCAGTGCGCAGAGTGACAAGCGCTGTGGAGCTTGACGAGTAAGGCCGCTGCCACGCCCCTCGCTACCTACCAGATCGCTAAGCCGTTTAAGCAGGCGATTGGTCAGCTCTGTGATGTTGGCCCGCTGTGCACGTTCTCACTGGCGCTCGGTGAAGGCGAGGCCCGGCAATTGTGGGGGTTCAAGAAAAGCCAGTTTGGTCATTCGGATTCGAGTGCCAGAGTTGTCTTTGGAAGCGCGAATCGAATCCGTGTGAGGAACTTCTGCCCAGCATTTCGATACAAAACGTTACACCAAAGTCTGGAGGCACCAGCTGACACGGGCCTTTGTAAATCATACCTCGGGGTGGTGATTCAGCAATAAAGGAGATCACCATGTTTCGACACTCATTTCTCGCCCTGTCGGTGGTAGCTGCAACCGCGCTCGGTGGGGCCGCTTATGCGCAAAACGACCATGGTCATGGTTCCAAACCCAAACCCGCCGGAGGTGGAATGATGATGCAGGGCGACGGCTCCGGCATGATGGGCGATATGCCCGGGATGGGCGACATGCCCGGCATGATGAAGATGATGATGAAGATGCACCGCATGCATGGCGACATGATGGATGGCGGCATGATGGGCGGCCACGGCGGCGGCATGATGCCGATGCTCGACGCCGATGGTGACGGCAACGTGACGCCGCAGGAGATGCGGGAACAGCTGCAGGCCAAACTGTCCGAATATGATAGCGATGGTGACGGCACGCTGTCCATCGCCGAGTTCGAGGCGCTGCACAGCGCGATGATCCGCGAGAAGATGGTCGACCGGTTTCAGCATCTGGACGCGGATGGAGACGGCGCCATCACCGGCGATGAAATGACCGCCCCGGCCAAGAAGATGGAGCGCATGAAGAAGATGCGTTCCGGCATGGGCCAGATGCAGCAGGGCCAAGCTGGCAGCGGCCAGGGCATGGGCTCCGGCATGGGCTCCGGCATGGGCAATTCCGGCGGCACCGGCAGCAACTGAGGATAGCGGCGCCGGCCCCCGGGCCGGTGCTGTCGCCACTCCCGAAACAGGAAATCGACATGATGGGTTTTGGAATGGGCGGCCTGTGAATGCTGCTCATCTTCGTATTGGCTGTGCTGGGGGTCTTGGCACTGGTTAAATACCTGTCCAAGCGAGCGAAAAGGCAATCGCAATGAGCTATACCTATGATCGCACTCTGCAAGGCGCCGATATCGACGAAGCGGAATCCCGAGTCCGTGAGGCGCTGGCCGAGAAAGGCTTCGGCGTCTTGACCGAGATCGACGTCAAGGCGACGATGAAGAACAAGATTGGTGCCGACATGGCGCCCTATCGCATCCTCGGGGCCTGCAACCCGGACATGGCGTACAAGGCCATCGAAATCGAGCCGCGCGTTGGCGCGATGCTGCCCTGCAATGTCGTCCTTCGAGACGTCGAAGGCGGCACCGAGATCAGTGCCATCGACCCGGTGGCATCCATGCAGGCCATCGAAAGCAATGCGCTGCACGGGGTCGCGGGTGAAGTTCGTGACATTATGCGAGCAGTGGTCAACGCCGCCTGACGGCGCGTCGGCATCAGACCTTGACCTTCCAGCTGCTGGAATCTCTATGGTTAAATGGAACCGCCGAATCGACCAGTTAAAATGGGGTACCCGCAAGATGACAACCGACGAAACCCGGACCTGGACCCTTGTCCGAACGCTGGGGCCGAGCGCCGTCGGGGCAGGGCTGTTCCTCGCCTTCGCGCCGGTGCACCTGCTGGTGAGCGAGGACGTCTCGGTGGCGATCGCGGCCCTGACCTTGGCCCTGATCGGGGGGACCTATATCGGCTTCGGCGCGTCCGACGGTGCCACACGGATCTTCTGGATGGAGCTTGGCGTCGCCATCTTCTACGCCATCGTGGCGCTGGCCGGCTTGCTGTGGTCCCCGCTCGCGCTGCCGCTCGGGCTGGCGGCGCATGCCGTCTGGGACCTGCTGCACCACAACGGGGCGTTCGGCGCGCCCGTGCCGAAATGGTACATCCCCTTCTGCGTCGTCTTCGACCTGCTCGCCGCCGCGTTCTTTCTTGTACTTTATCTGGAATGAGGCCCGTTTGTTGGCGCATGGCATCCCCGTCCGAACCATCGTGAAGATCGCCGTGGCGACCGTACTCATTGCGGCCGTCGCGGCGCTGTTTCTCGGCCCACTCTCCGGGCTCGTCGAAAGCCTGAGCGGCGAACGGGTCTCGGCTTGGGTGAATGCCGCAGGTGCATGGGGGCCCACCGTCATCATCCTGCTGATGACGGTCGCCATCGTCGCGACGCCGATACCGAGCGCCCCCATCGCCCTCGCGGCGGGTGCGGCATATGGCCATACGATCGGCACCATTTACATCGTCATCGGGGCCGAGCTGGGCGCGATGGTGGCTTTCGCGCTGGCGAGGCTCCTCGGCCGGGACGTTTTGACCAGGTGGCTCGGCGACAGCGTGGACAGGGGGTGGCTGGGCTCGCAGAACGCGCTGACGTTCACGGTGTTCGCCAGTCGGCTGATGCCCTTCATCTCGTTCGATATCGTGAGCTACGCCGCCGGGCTGAGCTGCCTCCACTTCTGGCGGTTCGCCCTCGCGACCCTCGCCGGAATCATCCCGGCCAGTTTCATCCTGGCCCATTTCGGCAACGAAGCGGTCAGCGGCGAGCCCGGGCGGGCCGCCTGGGCGGCCGTCGGACTGGGCGTGCTGACCCTGACCCCGCTTGTCGTCGTGGCAATCAGGGAGCAGCGCCGTAAGGAGGCAGCGCATGACTGACCCGCGCACATCACCGCAGCAACCCGCGCCGTTCCACTGGAGGACGGTGCGCTGGTGCCTGAGGCGGGAACTGCGCCGGACCTGTCGCTGGCATCTGGCGAACCGGACGCTTTACGACGAGGACGGCGGCACGATGCGCTGGCTGCGGCAGGACAGGGACAGGTTTCTCGAGACTTTGGACCGGGTCGTTGAAGAGATGCGGGAGATCGCCGGGCTGCACGCCCTCCCCAACAGCGGAAGCCGTCTGATGGTCGAACTCGCCGTCTATACCCTCGCCGCCGATGCGGCGCTGCGACGGCACGGGGTCGGAACGGATTGCGCGCATTCGGTCGTGGCCGATATCGGTTGGGATCTCTACAGCCGCATGCTGCGCCTGTCATCGCTACCTGCGCGGGTCGTCAGCCGCAATCCCGGACGCAGGCTGCGCTGGACGATTCGAACCCTGCTGGTTTTTCCGTTCCGCCCGGTCGGCGCACCCGGCTACGAAACGCGCGTCTTCCGGAAGGGTGACGATCTGCAAACGCATTTCACCCATTGTCCTCCGCAGAGTTTCGCGCGCAAGGTGGCGACGCGCCGCGCGGACCCCGAACTGCTGGAGGCGTTCCGACAGAGCTGGTGCCTCTATGACTGGCCCGGCGCGGATATCATCGCCGGCGACGGCCGGCGGGGACACTACCGCAGGCCCAGGACGCTCTCGGCCGGTGATCCGGTTTGTGACATGTGCTGGCGCGCGCGCGGCGCGAGGCCGTCGGCCCGATCCGGCGATACCTATGATCAGGCGGAGGCATTGAAATGAAGTCGGAATACAAGGCGAACAGCATCACACTGGCTGGCGCGATTGCGATGGGCACGGGCGTGATGATCGGAGCGGGCATCTTCGCGCTGACCGGGCAGATCGCGCAGCTTGCCGGGCCGCTCTTTCCACTGTCGTTCATCGCGGGTGCGCTCGTCACCGCGTTCAGTGCCTACACCTATGTCAAGATGTCAAATGCCTACCCCTCGGCCGGCGGCATTGCGATGATCCTTCAAAAGGCCTATGGCCGCACGACCATCGCCGCGGCCGCCGCGCTTCTGATGGCGTTGTCAATGGTCATCAACGAAAGCTTGGTGGCACGGACCTTCGCCACCTACCTGCTGGAAGGCATGGGGCTCGAGCGAACGGGATGGGCCTTGCCGGCCCTCGGCGTAGGGCTGATCGTCTTTTCCTACTTCATCAACGCGGCAGGCAACCGATCCGTTGGCCTGTTCTCCATCGTCATGGCCATCCTGAAGGTCGGCGGCATCGCGTTGTTCGGCGCGGCCGCGCTCTGGGCGGGTGGCGTCTCGTTCGAGGCGGCGACGGACGGTCAATCGACACAGATCGGCGGTTTCGTCGCCTCCGTAGCCCTGTCGATCCTGGCCTTCAAGGGGTTCACCACAATCACCAACAGCGGGGCGGAAGTGACCGACCCATGCCGCAATGTCGGCCGGGCGATCATCGCCTCCATCGGCATCTGTGTGATCGTCTACCTTCTGGTCGCCTTCGCCGTCGGCTCCAGCCTGACCCTGGAGGAGATCATCGCGGCCAAGGACTATGCGCTGGCCGAGGCCGCAGGGCCGACCCTGGGCCGGACGGGCTTTTACCTGACGGTTCTTCTGGCGATCGTCGCCACATCCTCAGGGCTGATCGCGAGCATCTTCGCGGTGTCACGCATGCTGGCCATGCTGACCGACATGAAGCTGATTCCCCATAGCCATTTCGGAATGAAGGGTGCGATTCGCGATCACACCCTTATCTACACGGTGGTGATCGCGGGCTTCCTGACCGTATTTTTCGACCTCAGCCGGATCGCGTCTCTGGGGGCGTTTTTCTACCTTGTCATGGACATCATCATCCACTGGGGCGTGTTCCGCCATCTCCGGCACGAGATCGGCGCCGCGGGGGCCGTCCTGGTGACAGCGATTACCCTGGATATCGTCGTACTGTCGGCCTTCGCGGTGCTGAAATGGCAAAGCGACCCGCTGATCGTATTCATCTCCCTCGTGTTGATGGCAGCTGTCTTCGCCTTTGAACGGTTCTACCTGCGCCACCTGCGGGACGGCGATGCCCACCATGACTCTCACGCTGAAACCTATAAGGACAAGACATGCTGACCGCTGCCATCCCGTTCCCGGATATCGGCACCGAACTTTTTTCGGTCGATATCGGTGGCTTTCACCTGGCGCTGCGCTGGTATGCGTTGGCCTATATCGTGGGCATTCTCATTGGTTGGCGGCTTTGCGTCCGCGCGGTCAGGCGGGCTGCGCTGTGGCCGGAGTCGGGGCCGCCAATGACCGCGAAGCAGCTCGAGGACTTTCTGACATGGATGATACTGGGGGTGATCCTTGGCGGGCGCCTCGGCTTCGTCCTGTTCTACCAGCCGCAATACTACTTTCAAAACCCTTTGGAAATCCTGATGGTCTGGCAGGGCGGCATGTCGTTCCATGGCGGCTTTCTTGGCGTGGCGATCGCGGCGACCGTGTTCTGCATCCGCGAAAAGACCCCGATTCTTGGAACCACGGACCTCTTGGCCCTAGCGACGCCTCCGGGCCTCTTTCTGGGGCGCCTCGCCAATTTCACCAATAACGAGCTTTGGGGGCGTCCGACGCAGATGCCCTGGGGCGTGACCTTTCCCGGCGATATGGCCCAGTCCTGCCCGGGGGTCGAAGGGCTGTGCGCAAGGCATCCCTCGCAGCTCTACGAGGCGCTTCTCGAAGGCTTGGTGTTGGGCATCCTGCTGCTGGTTCTGGCGTGGCGAAAAGGTTGGCTGAAAAGGCCCGGCGCCCTTACGGGGATGTTTCTTGCTGGCTATGGCCTGTCCAGGGCCTTCGTCGAGTTCTTCAGGCAACCGGACATGCAGTTCGTGAGCGAGGGAAACCCGGTCGGACATGCCCTGCATTTCGGAGACTGGGGTCTGACCATGGGGCAGGCGTTGTCTTTTCCGATGGTCCTGATCGGGTTGGGGCTGATCTGGTGGGCTTTCAGACCGCCGGCAGGGAACACGGCGCAGAGGGTGGACCGAACCGCCTGACCTTCCGGTCGACCGGTGTCGGTGTTGGCTCGGGGCGCGGCTGCCCCAGCCGCTCGCCACCCCGCCGGTGGTGCTGTGTTCGCGCTCAGTCCGCCTCGGCGATCATCGTTCCCGCGCGGCCTTCCAGCATGGCAAGCGCATCCTCCAGGCGGCCCACGGAGGCGAAACGCGCGCGATCGGATACGAAAGTCGCGGCGGCGGCCACCTTGGGTGCCATCGACCCGTCGGGCAGATCGAGATGCCCGGCGTCTTCCGGCGTTATCCTGTCGATGGCAGATTGCGCCTCGGTGCCGAAATCGCGAAACACGGCCTCGACATCCGTCAGCAGCAACAGCGCGTCGGCGTTCAGCTTGTGCGCCAGAAGGGCTGTGGCGTGATCCTTGTCGATCACCGCCTCGATCCCGATCAGCGATCCGTCCGGCCGACGGACGACCGGAATGCCGCCGCCACCTGCACAGATCAGCGTCACGTCCTGCTCGAGCAGGAGCTGGAGCACCCGCAAATCCGGAATGTCCATCGGCATGGGTGAGGGCACAACACGCCGCCAGTGCGCACCATCCGCGGCGATGCTCCAACTCCGCGCCTGCGCAAGCCGTTCGGCTTCGGCCTTGTCATAGACCGGGCCGATGAACTTGGTCGGTCTGGCGAAGGCAGGGTCCTTGGGGTCGACCTCGACCTGGGTCAGCAGTGTCGCGACCGGGCGGTCGTGGCCTAGGGCGTTCTCGAGCTCCTGCTCTATGAGATAGCCGATCATGCCGTCAGTTTCCGCCCCCAGCACATCCAGCGGGAACACCTCATCGGGTTTATAGGCGGCACCCTGAAGTGCCAACAGGCCGATTTGCGGCCCGTTTCCATGAGTGACAACCAGTTGGTGGCCGGCCTCGATGATCCGTGCCAGCGATGCCGCCGCAGTGGCGACGTTGGCGCGTTGGGCCTCTGCGGTCAGAGGTTCGCCGCGCTGCAACAGCGCATTCCCCCCGAGGGCTGCGACAACCAGCATGGCCTTACGTTCCAAGCGTGGCGACGAGCACCGCCTTGATGGTGTGCAGCCGATTCTCGGCCTGATCGAAGACAATGGAGGCCGGGCTTTCGAAAACCTCTTCGGTGACTTCCATCGCCGTGATGCCGAATTGGCTGGCGATTTCGGCACCAAGCTCGGTCTCGGCATTGTGGAACGCCGGTAGGCAATGCATGAACTTGGTCCTCGGATTGCCGGTTTGCGCCATTACCTGCTTTGTCACCCGGTAAGGTTTGAGCAGATCTATTCGCTCAGCCCATTTTTCTTTTGGTTCGCCCATTGAGACCCAAACATCAGTGTAAATGAAGTCGACGCCCTGCGTCGCGTCGTCTACCGCATCGGTCAGCATTAGCCGAGCACCGGTTCGATCAGCAATTTCTGTGGCCTCGCTGCGTATTGCTTCCGTTGGCCAGAGGTTTTCCGGCGCACACAAACGCACGTCCATGCCCATCTTGGCGCCGCCAATCAGCAGGCTGTCACCCATGTTGTTGCCCGCATCGCCCATGAAGCAATAGGCGAACTCGCGCAGCGGCTTGTCGGAATGTTCCTGCATGGTCAGGAAATCGGCGAGAATCTGCGTCGGGTGGAACTCGTCCGTCAGCCCGTTGTAGACCGGCACACCGGCATATTGCGCCAGCGTTTCGACAATGGGCTGGCCGAAACCGCGATATTCGATCGCGTCATAGACGCGCCCCAGAACGCGGGCGGTGTCCTTGACGGTTTCCTTCCTGCCAAGATGCGACCCCGAAGGACCAAGATAGGTGACATGCGCGCCCTGATCGTGGGCCGCGACCTCGAACCCCACGCGGGTGCGCGTGCTGTCCTTCTCGAAGATCAGGGCGATTTCCTTGCCGGTCAGGCGCGGGACCTCATAGCCGCCATACTTGGCGGCCTTGAGATCGGCCGAGAGTTTCAGAAGAAAGGCGATCTCCTGAGAACTGAAATCGCGCAGCGTCAGGAAATGGCGGTTTCGAAGATTGTAGGACATGGGATTTCCTTGTCGTCGGGGTGCTCAGATTGCGTCGCGGATGGTTGGGCAGCTCATGCAGTAGCTGCCGCCCCTGCCCCGGCCAAGTTCGGCACCCGGGATGGCCAGAACCTCGATCCCGGCCCCCTTCAGCGCGGCGTTTGTGTCGTCGTTGCGGTCATAGCCGATGACGACGCCGGGGCGCAGCGCCAGCACATTGTTGCCGTCATTCCACTGTTCGCGCGATTGCTCCGCGGCGTCGGCCCCGCCGGTGGGCACCAGATGCAGTTTCTTGTAGCCTAGGATCTCCGCCGTGATCTCGAACAGGTGGCGGGCGTCGCGACGGATATCGAGCGCCGCCTTGCCGGCACCCGGGCGCAGGTCATAGCAGGTAATGGCATCCGCCACTTCCTTGAACGTGGTCACGACATCGCCGCCGCAATGAGTGAAAACGGTGTCCAGATGCATCGCTGCGCGCGAACTGGGCATCTGGCAGGCGATGACGCGCGTCACGTCGCCACCCTCGAACAACGCCTCGGCCAGTTGGCCCACCGCCTGTGGCGTCGATCGTTCGCCCATGCCGACCATGAGGACACCGTGGCCGATGGGCATGATGTCACCGCCTTCCAGCGTGGCGGTGCCGAACTCGCGCGTCGGATCGCCGAACAGGACCCTTACCCGACCCGCGAATGTCGGATGGAACCGGTAGACTGCCGCCATCAGCAGCGTTTCGGGTCGCCGTGCCGCAAAATGCATCGGGTTCAGGCTGACGCCGCCATAGACCCAGGCCGAATTGTCGCGTGTAAAGATGAAATTCGGTAGCGGCGGCAGCACGAAACCGTGCGGGCCGAGATAACTGCCGAACATGCCGGAGGGCGTGAACGGCAGATTGTCCACCGTGATGCCGCCTACCAGAAACCGCGCAAGATCGGTTCCGGGCAGGGCTTCCATCCAGCCGCGCAGATCATCCCGCATCCCGACGCCCACGTCATTGCGGGTGATACGGTGATCAAGCACCCATTTGCGCGCCTCGGAAATGTCCAGCGTCTCGCCCAGCAGCACCATCGCATCGTGTCGTTCCTGCGCTGATCGGTCTGGCGCTTCTCGCGGCCACTGGCATGCTCGCCGCTCTGAAACTCTGGCCAGCGAGCGATCCCGTGGAGCTTGAACACACGCACGACAACCTGCCACTTGATCATCCCCACTTGAAGGGGCATCGCAGGCACAGCCATGCTCTGGTGATCGACGAAAGCCATCCTCGCTGGGCCACACATTTCTGAGCGTTAGCGATTTGACGGAGGGACTGTCTAATCAAGATGGTTCGTGACCTGCCCCCCGCAAAATCCCTCACCATGAAGTAGAGTCTGCCCAACCTATGTAGGAGCAGACGAATGCGTAAGAGCCGTTTCACCGAGGCGCAAATCATCGGGATGATCAAAGAGCAGGAAG